>JBOHAW010000360.1:0-7234 GCA_050697975.1 Gaiellaceae bacterium | reverse complement strand
CGCGCACCGAGTCGACGGCATCGACCGACATGCGCGCGACCGCGGTGTCGGGCTTGCGCCGGGCGGCGCCGAGGAAGCCCGCGAGCAGCAGGAGTCCCGCGACGACGAGGGCGACGCCCAGCACCGGGTGGTCGATCAGGAGCAGGAGCACTCCGACCGCGAGAGCGGACACGCCCAAGGCAAAGAGCGCCAGCGGCGGCGTGACGCCGAACAGGTGCGGCGGTGAGGGAGCCACGTGGACCGGAACCTGCCCCGTCTCGTCCGGCGGCGGGGGGATCACCTCGGTGTCGTCCACCGCGAGGCGCGTCCCGCAGTGCGGGCAGAAGCTGCTCCCGTCGGGGACGTCTCCGGCGCAGCTCGGGCAGCTGGTGGAGCCGCTAGGCATGCGTCGCAACCCGGGGCGCCTCGGCGTGGTCGGATCGGTCGCGCTCGAGCGCACGCAGCGCGTCGGCCGCCTCGCGGCGCAGCCCTCCGACGAGCACCCGGTAGTCCTCGTCCGAGATCGTGCCCGTCCGGTGGTCGAACTCGAGCTCCTTCAGCGCTGCGAGCGCCCGGTCGCGCTCCTCGGCGAGCGCCAGCCGCCGCCGATCGTGCTCGCCGAGCTCGCCGAGGCGGTCGTCCGCGGGCGCCGGCTCGCGCAGGAACGGGCGCGCGACGTAGAGCACGCAGACTACGGCGAGTCCGCCGCCGAGCAGGAGGGCGAGGAGAGTCACGCCTCCGCCGCCGCCGCGGGCGGCAGGGAGTAGCGGGCGGCGAGGCGCCGCTGCTCGCGCGCGTCGGGCCAGAGCGCGATCAGCGCCCCGAGGACGAAGACGAGGCCCGCGAGCCAGATCAGGTTGACGAGGGGCTTGACGAGCACCCTGAAGTAGACGGTGCCGTCGGCGTCGATCTGATCGGCGATCACGAACAGGTCTTCCCCGGTCAGCAGGTCGCTGCGGATCGCCACCTCGTTCGTCTCCTGCTGCTCGATCGGATACGAGTTCTTGCCGACGGCGAGCGTGCCGAGATCGCGGTCGCCCCGGTGCACCGCCACCTGGGCGCGGACCTCGCGCGCGTTCGGGGCCTGCCGCTCGGCGAGCGAGCGGAACGTGAGCGAGTAGTCGGCCACGCGCATCGTCTGCCCAGGCCCGAGCCGCTGCTCCCGCACGGTCTGGTAGAGGCTCGACCCCGCGACGCCGAGCGCGAGCAGCACGACGGCGGCGTGCACGACGTAGCCGCCGTAGCGGCGCCGGTTGTGCGAGACGAGCGCGCCGAAGGCCGCCGGCCACGAGCCCGCGCCGAGGGCTCGCCGCGCCCGTGTGCCGCGCACGAACTCCAGCCCGATCGAGGCGAGCACGAAGGCGGCGAACGTGTAGGCGACGAGGCCGGGGACCGACGATCCGGCGCCCACGGCGAGCAGTCCCGCCCCGCAGGCGAGCGCAATGCCGAACGGCCAGAGAAACGTCCGCCCGACCGAGCGCAGCGACGCGCGCCGCCACGCGACGAGCGGCCCGATCCCCATCAGCAGGAGCAGCGGCAGCCCGAAGCTGCGCAGGAAGAAGTTGTAGTACGGCGGCCCCACGGTCACGCGCTCGCCGCGGACGACTTCCGAGAGGATCGGGAAGAGGACGCCCCAGAGGATCGTCAGGCAGAGGGCGACGAGCAGGAGGTTGTTGTAGAGAAACGTCGCCTCGCGCGAGACGAGCGACTCGAGGCGCGTCCTCGTCCGCAGAAGCGGCAAGCGGCGGAAGACGAGCGCCAGCGAAAAAGCGGTTACGAGGCAGATGAAGAACAGGAACCAGGGCCCGATCGAGCTCTGGGTGAAGGAGTGGATCGAGCTGACGATGCCGGACCTCGTCAGGAACGTGCCGAAGAGCGAGAGCCCGAATGCGAGCACGACCAGCAGCATGTTCCAGACCTTCAACATGCCGCGCTTCTCCTGGATCATCACCGAGTGGAGGAAGGCCGTGGCCGCGAGCCACGGCATCAGCGCGGCGTTCTCGACCGGATCCCAGGCGTAGTAGCCGCCCCAGCCGACCTCCTCGTAGGCCCAGTGCGCGCCGAGCACCTGGCCGACGCCGAGGAACGCCCATGCGGACAGCGTCCAGCGCCGCGTGACGACGATCCAGCGCTCGTCGGCCTGGCGCGCGAGCAGCGCGCCCATGGCGAACGCCCACGGCACCGTGAGGCCGACGTAGCCGAGGTAGAGCAGCGGCGGGTGGACGAGCATGTAGGGGTTCTGGAGGCTCGGGTTGAGGCCGAGGCCGTCCGCGGGCGCCGCCTGGGTCGCGAACGGGCTCGCCACCGCCACGAGCAGAAACGCGAAGAAGACGCAGACGCCGCCGAGCACCGGCACGACCCAGGCCAGGAGCTCCCGCCCCGCCCGGCGGCCGAGGGCCACCGCCGCCGCCGCGTATCCGGTCAGCACGAGCAGCCACAGGAGGAGCGAACCCTCCTGGCCGCCCCAGAAGGCCGAGAGCGTGTAGCGGAGCGGCAGGTCGCGGCTGGTGTGACCGGCGACGTAGACGAAGCCGAAGTCGTGGCGGACGAGCGCGGCGACGAGGACGGCGGACGCGATCGCAGTGGCGGCGAAGGCGGCCAGGAGGGCGTTCTGCGCCGAGGCGGCGAGGCGGCGCCGGCGGCGCCAGGCGGCGTACCCGCCAGCCAGGAGCGCGTAGAGCGCGAGACCGAGCGCGATCACCAGTGCGGCGCGGCCGAGCTCGGGCACGGGCTAGCTCTTCTTCGGCGAGTACTTCGACGGGCACTTCGTCGTCAACGTGCCCGGAACCGCGACGAAGACGCCGTTCCGGAGCTCGCCCTCGAGGTGCACGTCCCGGCCGGTGCGGAAGAGGTCGGGCACCGAGCCCGTGTAGACGACCGGCACGCTCGCCGCCCCCTCGACGTCGCGGAGGCGGAACCGCAGCCCGTCCCTGCGCGCGTTCCCGGTCACCGGCGCCACGACCTTGCCGGAGAGCGCGACCCGTCCGTCGCGCCCCTTCAGCTCGCTCGGCTGCAGCGACGGCGTTCCGCCGGCGACCGCCGTGTAGAGGAGAAAGACCGCGAGCAGCGCCGCGACCGAGAGCGCGATCACGAGCCGCGCGGGACTGCGCCTCCGAGCCACGCGGTCAGTGTATCGGCCTCATCACGGCTGAACCGGCTCAGGGCTGCGGGCTCAGGCCTCGCTCGGCGCCTTGCGGCGGCCCGGAATCCGATAGCCGTGGTCGTTGCAGAGCGAGCCGGGCGCGTCCTCGGTCAGGGCATCGCAGTAACCCTTGCCATAGGCCGCCCGCATGAACGCCGCGACCACCTCGAGGTTCCACTCGCCGATCTCGCACGCCTCGCGCCAGAGATCGGCCAGCCGGAGGTCGATGTCCAGCTCGAGCAGCTCGATCCGGGTTGGTCTCTTTGCCATGCGAAAAAGCGTAGGAACGGCGTCGGACGACACGTCGCTTCGGTAGGTTGCTCCCGTGGGAGCGCTCCGGTATGGCCCCGCCCGCGTGCCCTCGCGCGAGAGCCCCGAGGCCGCCGTCGAGGTGCTGCTCGAGCGCGGCTACAGCGCCTGCGAGATCGACTTCGAGGGCAAGTTCTGGATGGATTACGACTGGGCCGGTCGCTTCGGCGCGCTCGCCGCCGAGCACGGGCTCGCCCTG
This sequence comes from Gaiellaceae bacterium, assembly GCA_050697975.1. Taxonomy (GTDB): domain Bacteria; phylum Actinomycetota; class Thermoleophilia; order Gaiellales; family Gaiellaceae; genus JBOHAW01. The sequence continues at coordinate 3,605 of JBOHAW010000360.1, read as the reverse complement.
TCCGTCCACGCCCCCATCGCCGGATTCATGGGCCACGCGGAACGCGGCAAGAAGCTCAATATGGCCGTCGGCATGCTCGACCACTCGGCCGGCATCGCCGTCGCCTGCGGCGCGGAGGTGGTCGTGTTCCACCCCGGCTTCCTCCTCGGCCGCGAGCGCGACGACGCGATCGACTCGGTCGTCGAGCAGCTCGGCGAGCTGCGCGACCGGCTCGAGCCCAAGGGGCGGGGCGTCCCGTTCGGCGTCGAGGTGATGGGCCGCGTGCGTGAGCTCGGCACCGTCGACGACGTGCTCGCCATCGCCGCGCGCGTGCCGTGGGTGCGCCCCGTGCTCGATTTCGCGCACATGCACGCGACCTCGGACGGCGGCTTCACGGACGTCGAGGCCTTCGCCGCCGTGCTCGAGGCCGCCCACGAGGTGCTCGAGCCGGGAGCTCCCTTCCACATCCACTTCTCGGACATCGCCTTCGCGAACCGGAACGAGACGAAGCATCTCCCCTACGGCGAGGGCACCCTGCGGGCGGAGCCCCTGCGCGACGCGCTGGCCCGGTTCGAGCGCCCGGCGACGGTGATCACCGAGTCGCCCGACGAGGCGTCGAATCAGGCGATCCGCGCGGTCTTGTCTGCCGCAGCCGGCTGATACGAGCCCGGCGGGGCGAGCGCCGCGATTTGCTCCTCGACGCGTGCGAGGTCGTCGTCCCGGCCACGCTCGCGCAGGAAGCCGGCGAGGGCCGTCAGCGTCTCCAGCCTCACGTTCACGAACTCGGTGTCCCTGATCACCTCGACCGCCTCGCGAAGGAGCTTCTCCGCCTCCTCGTCGCGGCCCTGGGCTGCGCGCACGAGGCCGAGCGCCATTCGCGTCGTCGCGCGGGAGGACTGATCGTGCGGGCCGACGGTCTTGCGCGCCTCGAGGGCGAGTCGCTCGGCCTCTTCGAGCTTGCCCAGCTTGACCAGGACCTGGGCGAGGCTGCGCTGACTCTCGCACAGCGAGCCCCGATCCTCGAGCGGCTTCAGCATCCTGATCGCCTCGCGCAGGAGACGGTCGGCCCGTGCCAGGTCACCCTGCTGCTCGGCGATCCGGGCGAGGCCGTTCAGCGCCCGGGCGGTGAGCCACACGGAGCCCGCCTCCTCGTAGAGCACGCGCGCCTCCTCGAGCAGCGCGGCTGCATCGTCGAGCTCGCCGCGAAGCAGCAGGAGGGCACCTCTCGATCCGAGCGCCTGGCCGCGCGCGCTGATGCTCCCGCTTTCCTCGGCCAGCTCGCAGGCACGCGCGACGAACGGCTCGGCCTCGTCGGGTGAGAGCCGCTCCATGTAGACGTGCGCGAGCTTCTGCGAGGCCTCGCTCTCGAGATCCTTGCGACCGACCTCGCGGGCGAGCTCCAGCCCCTTGTGCGCGTACCGCTCGACCTCATCGAGGTCGCCCATCCACCACGCGATCTGCCCCAGGAGCGCGAATGCGTCGAAGCGGCCCGGCCCGTCGTCTTCGGGCAAGACCTCGACGGCGCGCACGCCGAGCTCGCGCGCCCGCGGGAGGTCGGCCTCGCGCAGGAGCGCGACGTACGCGAGGGCGGTGAGCGCGCGACCGTGGATGCGGTCGTCGGCGGCCTCGCTGGCGGCCTTGACGACCTCCTCCATCTCCGCCGCCACCGCCGGCAGATCGTCCAGACGCCACGCGGCGACGGCCGCCTTGTGCCGGCGCTCGAGGGTCGGCTCGAGCTCCGCCGCCCGCAACAGCATCCGTCGCGCCGCACGGTTGGACTCGAGCGAGAGGGCGCGCTGGCCCGCGGCCGTCAACGCCGCCGCCGCCTCCGCGGCGAGCCCGGACGGCACGCTGCCCTCCAGCTCCGCCTGGAGCGTCGCCGCCTGGTCGAGGTGGTAGGCGCGGATCTCGAGCAGCTCCTCCCCGGCCCGCTCGTGCAGCCAGGCCGCGAACCCGGCGTGCAGGGTGGCGCGGTTGGACTTCGACAGCCCGGAGTACGCCACCTCGCGGATCAGCACGTGCTTGAACCGGTACGCGCGCTCGCCGCTGATCGACGACCGCGACTCCCGGAGCAGGAAGTCCCGGAGGACGAGACCGTCGAGGAGGTCGTCCACATCGTCGAGATCGGGGGAGAGGTGGGCGATCGAACCCGCCCAGAACACGCGTCCGATCACGGCCGCGCGCTGCAACAGGAGCTTCTCGCCCGTGGGGAGCCGGTCGATCCGAGCGGCGATCAGCGCCTGGAGCGTGTCGGGGATGCGAACGCGTCCGTCGCCGTGCTCGGCGGTGATCATGCGGATCGTCTCCTCGACGAAGAGCGGGTTGCCCTCCGTCTTGTCGAGCAGCGCGCTCCGCATCTCGGCCGGCAGCGGCGCATCGGCGAGCAGCGCGTCGACGAGCTTCTCGCTGTCCTCGCGGTCGAGCGGCTCCAGCTCGATCGCGGTCGCGCGCACGCGCCCGCCGCCCCACCCGGGGTGGACATCGAGCAGCTCCGGACGGGCGAGGCAGAGGATCAGAAGCGGTGCGTCGCGGACCCACGAGGCGAGGTGCTCGACCAGCTGCAGCAGGGGCTCCTCGGCCCAGTGGATGTCCTCGAACGCGAGCACGAGGGGCTGCGCGGCGGCGAGCTGCTCAGCCCACTCCCGGGCCGCCCAGGCGATCTCCTGCTGGCTGCGCTCGCCCTCGACGGCCTCGAGCACGCCGGCCGCCAGGCCCAGCAGGTCCGCCACGGCCTCGTCCTCGCAGCACACGAGCAGCTTCTCGTGCGCCTCCTCGGGCGGATCGTCGTCCGAGATGCCGGCGGCGCTCTTGACCATCTCCGCCAGCGGCCAGTAGGTGATTCCCTCGCCGTACGGAAGGCACCGCCCCGCGATCACCGTGGCGCCCTCGAGGCCCTCGGCGAACTCCCGCGCCAGACGGCTCTTTCCGACGCCCGCCTCGCCGTAGATAGTGAACAGGTGCGCTCGCCGGTCGCGCACGGCGCGATCGAAAGTGTTCTGGAGCAGCTCCAGCTCGGCGTCGCGGCCGACGAGCGGCGCGGACAGGCTCGAGAGCGGGCGACCGCCGTCCCGGAGGGAGAGAGCGCGCCAGACGGGCAGCGGCTCGGCCCGGCCCCGGATCTCGCGCGGGCCGGCCGGCTCGAGCTCGATCCCGCCCGAGGCGAGCCGATAGGCGCCGGGCCCGACCAGGATCTCCCCGGCCTGGGCGGCCTGCTGGAGCCGGGCGGCCAGGTTGACCGCCTCGCCGGTGGCGAAGGTCGAATCCGAGTCGTCGGCGACGACCTCCCCGGCCTCAACGCCGATGCGGGCCTCGAGGTCGAGCTCGTGCACGAAGTCGAGGATGCCGAAGGCGGCGCGGAGCGCGCGCTCGGCGTCGTCCTCGTGCGCTCGAGGCACGCCGAAGGCCGCCATGATCGCGTCCCCGGCGAACTTCTCCACCGTCCCGCCGTGCGACTCGATGCACTGTGAGGCCTGCTCGAAGAAGCGCGTCACCCGCCGGCGCACGACCTCGGGATCGCTCGCCGCGACGAGCCCGGTCGAGTCGACCAGGTCGACGAAAAGGACGGTCGCAAGCTTGCGCTCCATACCGTAAGTGTACGGAGCGGCGAGCCGGGGGCGGGGCCGCGG
>JBOHAW010000359.1:0-3499 GCA_050697975.1 Gaiellaceae bacterium | reverse complement strand
ACCCTCGAGGGGGCTCGGTTCGTCGCCGCGCTCGCCGCGGCCGAGGGCGCGCGGCTCGGCGTCCTGGCGCGCGGGAGTCACGCGATCGCCTACGCCAAGGGCGCCGAGGCGATCGCCGGCGTCCTGGCGGCTGCCGGTGCGAGCGACGCCGTGCTCGTGCTCGAGGAGCGGGCCGTGGTCAGCGCGACGCGGGCCCGCGCCAACCGGCTCGCGAACGCCGATCACGCGAATCTCGTGCGCGCCAGCAACGCGGCGCACGTGCAGTTGCGGGCGGTGCGGCGACTCGCCGACGGGGGCCAGCTGGACGACTTGCCGGCCGCGCTGCGGGAAACGGCCGACCTGCGACTCAGGCACCCGTCGCTCTCCCTTCGTGAGCTTGCGCTCAAGTGTCGACCGCCGGCAACCAAGGCCGCGGTGCACCGGCGAATGCAGAAATTGATTCGTTTATCCGACTTGTAAATCTGACCGTTGCCATTTTCGCCAAATAGTCGAGATTTCAGGCTGGAAAGCCCCCTACTCGTGCCGAGGTGGATCGTGCATACTCTGTCGGTGGCGGGTCCGTGCTCGTCCGGCGCCGGATTCAGACCCCGTCCGTCGCCTCGGTCCTGAGCGTGGTTCAACCGGAGGGGGAGGTCGTCCTCGGAGCTTCCCCTCCGGCCCGCCCTGCCGCCTGGGCGGCGGCACCCTCCGGGCCGGCGGAGCCGGCCTCCGGGCGCCGCCTCGCGCCGCTGAGCGCACCCTCTCGGGCCGGGAGCGGCTGAAGCCGCATCCCGGCGCCAGAGTGCACGCTCAGCGACGCGCCGGAGGACGCAGGGCGACTTGCCCCGCGCGGTTAGACTCGCCCCGGGAATCGACCGGGGAGGCGCATGGCACTTCGGGTAGGCATCAACGGCTTCGGGCGCATCGGGCGCAACTTCTTCCGCGCTCATCTCGAGCGGGACGCGGGCTTCGAGATCGTGGCGATCAACGACCTCGGCGACGCCAAGACGATGGCGCACCTGCTCGAGTACGACTCGGTGCTGGGACGGCTCGAGGGCGGCGCGGAGGCCGGCGACGGCTTGATCCGCGCTGCGGGCAAGGAGATGAAGGTGCTCGCGGAGCGCGACCCGAAGAGTCTGCCCTGGGGCGACCTCGGCGTCGACGTCGCGATCGAGTCGACCGGTCTCTTCACGAAGCGCGAGGGCGCCCAGGCCCACCTGGACGCCGGCGCCAAGAAGGTTCTCATCTCCGCCCCCGCGACCGATCCGGACGTGACGATCGTCCTCGGCGTCAACGACAAGGACTACGACCCCTCGAGCCACCACATCGTCTCGAACGCATCCTGTACGACGAACTGCGTGGCGCCGATGGCGAAGGTGCTGCACGACGCGTTCACGATCGAGCTCGGCTTCATGACGACGATCCACGCGTACACGAACGACCAGCGCATCCTCGACCTCCCGCACGAGGACCTGCGGCGCGCACGCGCCGCCGCCATCAACCTGATTCCGACCTCGACCGGCGCCGCCCGCGCGATCGGGCTCGTGCTGCCGGACCTGAAGGGCAAGGTCGACGGGATGGCGATGCGCGCTCCGGTCCCGACGGGCTCGGTCGTCGACCTCGTCGTCCGCCTCTCGCGCGAGGCCGGCGTGGACGAGGTGAACCAGGCGTTCCGCACGGCCGCCGGAAGCGGCCCGCTCGCGGGTTTCCTCGAGTACTCGGAGGACGCGCTCGTCTCCACCGACGTCCAGGGCTCGCCCTCGTCGTGCATCTTCGACAGCGAGCTGACCATGGCCGCCGGGAACATGGTCAAGGTGCTCGGCTGGTACGACAACGAGTGGGGGTACTCGTGCCGTCTGGTCGATCTCGTGGGCCGTCTGCTTTGAGGCCGGCGCGGATTCCGATGGAGGAATGAAGCGCCCGCGCTCGGTTCGCGGGGCTGACGTCGCCGGCAAGCGCGTCCTCGTCCGCGCCGACCTGAACGTTCCGCTCGAGGACGGCCGTGTCGCGGACGACACCCGCATCCGCGCCGCGCTGCCGACGCTCGAGCTGCTCCTCGAGTGCGCCGCCGCCGAGGTGGTCGTGTGCTCGCACCTCGGCCGGCCCGAGGGCGAGGACCCCAGGTATTCGCTGAGGCCGGTCGAGGAGCACCTGCGCGCCCTGCTCCCCGACGAGCGCATCCGGGTGCTCGAGAACACCCGCTTCGACCCGCGCGAGAAAGCGAACGACGAGGGCTTCGCGCGCGACCTCGCCGCCCACGGCGACCTCTACGTGAACGACGCCTTCGGCTCGGCCCATCGAGCGCACGCTTCCACCGAGGCCGTCGCCCACCTGCTGCCCGCCTACGCGGGCCTACTGCTCGAGCGCGAGCTGAGCGAGCTCGGCAAGCTCCTCGGCGAGGTCGACCGACCCTACGTGGCGATCGTCGGGGGGAAGAAGGTCGAGGACAAGATCGGCGTGCTCGAGGCGCTCTCGCGGCGCGCCGACACGATGCTGGTCGGCGGCAAGATGGCCGAGGAGATGCGCGGCGCCAACCCGCTCGAAGCGCCGATCGAGCTGCCGAGCGACGTCGTCGCGGCGTCGGAGTTCGCGGAGGGGGCAGAGGCCAAGGAGGTTCCGTTCGACGCCGTGCCGGACGGCTGGCTCGGCCTCGACATCGGTCCCGAGACCCGGGCCGCCTACGCCGAGCACATCGCCGGCGCGAGGACGATCTTCTGGAACGGGCCCATGGGCGTCTTCGAGTGGGAGCGGTTCGCCGACGGCACGAAGGAGGTGGCGCGGGCGGTGGCCGACTCGACGGCCTGGTCGGTCGTGGGAGGCGGCGACTCGGTGCGTGCGGTACAGGAGCTCGGCCTGGCGGATCGGATCTCCTGGGTGTCGACCGGCGGCGGCGCGTCGCTCGAGCTGCTCGAGGGCAAGGAGCTGCCCGGGGTGGCGGCGATTCCGGAGGCATGACGTGCTGATCGCCGGGAACTGGAAGATGTTCAAGGGCCCGGAGGAGACGCGGGCGTTCTGCGCCGCGTTCGAGCCCCCGGCGGGCGTCGACGTCGTCGTGTGCCCGCCCTTCGTCTCGCTCGCCGCCGCGCTCGAGAGCGACCTCCCCGTCTACGCGCAGAACGTCCACTGGGAGCCCCAGGGCGCGTACACGGGAGAGATCGCGCCCGGGATGCTGGTCGAGCTCGGCGTCGACGGAACGATCGTCGGCCACTCGGAACGGCGGCTGTTCTTCGACGAGCGCGACACGACCGTGGCGCGCCGGGCCCGCGCGGCGCTCGAGGCGGGACTCGCCGTGATCGCCTGTGTGGGCGAGACGCTGGAGCAGCGCGAATCGGGCGACACCGAGCTCGTGCTGAAGATCCAGGTCGAGGCGCTCGCCTTCGCGGTCGGCGAGGCGGATCGCTTTATGATCGCCTACGAGCCGGTCTGGGCGATCGGCACGGGTCTGACGGCAACGCCCGAGCAGGCGCAGGAGTCCCATGCCTTCATCAAGTCCATCGTCGGCGTGCCCGTGCTCTACGGC
>JBOHAW010000358.1:0-4425 GCA_050697975.1 Gaiellaceae bacterium | reverse complement strand
GTTCGAGTGCTTCGAGTTCTGAGCCGCTGAGCGCCCGGCGGTCCGCGGAATCTCGCAGGCCGCCGGGGCCGGTGCCCCACTAGGCGAGGTCGGCGACAGCCTCGCGCAGCGCCTCTGCGGCGCGCGCGCGGTGGGAGTGCCGGCGCTTCCACTCGTCTCCGAGCTCGGCCACCGTCCGCTCCTCGCCGTCCGGGACGAAGATCGGGTCGTAGCCGAAGCCCTCGGTGCCGCGCGGCTCGGCCGCGACGCGCCCCTCGAGCACGCCCGTCCCCCGAAACTCGTCCAGCTCGGGCGAGAGGCAGACGAGCTCGCACACGTAGCGGGCGCGGCGGTCCACGACGCCCTCCAGCCGCTCGAGCAGCTCCTCGATCCAGCGACCGGACCAGCGGGCGGACTCGATCCCGGGCCCACCGTCCAGCGCCTCGACCTCGATGCCCGAGTCCTCGCCGAGCATCCAGACGCCGGCGTCGCCGATCGAGCGGCCGAAGCGCGCCTTGGCGCGGGCGTTCTCGTAGTACGTCTCCCCCTCCTCCGGCGGGAACTCGTCCGCGTCGAGGAGCGTCACCTCCCAGCCGGGAAGCGCTGCGCGCAGCTCGTCCAGCTTGTGCGGGTTGTGCGAGGCGAGAGCGGCCCTCACTCCGTCCATTCGGCGCCGACGATCTCCTCGCGCTCCATCAAGCGGGCGACCAGCGCGGCGGAGCTCGCGCCCGGCCTCAGCTCGAGCTCGACGGCGACGCGGCGGCGCCCGCCTTCCTCCTCGAACTCGAGCTGCGTCGGATGCGCTCCCGCCTCCTCCAGCACCTCGAGCAGCGGCACGCCGGTCTCCCCCGCCCGCAGCTCGACGATCAGCTGCCCGTGGGCCGGGTGAAAGCGCGCGAGCAGGTTCTGCGCGGCGATCCGGAGCGGCCAGAGCGCGACGAGGACGACGATCGTCGTGATCACCGCCGCGCTGTAGTAGCCGGAGCCGGCGGCGAGGCCGATCGCCGCCACGGCCCAGAGCGTCGCCGCGGTCGTGAGGCCGCGGACGGACAGGCCCTGGCGGATGATCGCGCCCGCTCCGAGGAAGCCGATGCCGGTCACGATCTGGGCCGCGATGCGCGTCGGATCGAACACCACGCCGGACGCGGTCGAGAAGTGGAAGTCGCGCCAGCCGTAGGCCGACACGATCGTGAACAGCGCCGACCCGACCGCGACGAGCATGTGCGTGCGCAGACCGGCGCCGCGCTCGCGCAGCTCGCGCTCGAGCCCGATCGCCCCGCCGAGAGCGCCCGCGAGCGCGACGCGCACGAGCACCTCGATCCACGAGAGGTCAGGCACGGACGACCTCGATCGCGTCGCTCTGGGCGACCGAGATCTCCTCGATCCCGACCGCGGCGAGCTCGAGCAGCTCGTCCAGGCGCGCGCGCGTGAACGGAGCGCCCTCCGCGGTCGCTCCCACCTCGACGAGCCGGCCGTCGCCGACCATGACCACGTTCATGTCCACCTCCGCGCGCGAGTCCTCGGAATAGTCGAGATCGAGCAGCGCCGCGTCCTCCACGATCCCGACCGACACCGCCGCCACCGAGTCGACGAGCGCCTTGGAGAGCCCGAACCGGTCGAGCGCGCGCCGTGCGGCCACGTACGCGCCCGAGATGGCGGCGCAGCGCGTCCCGCCGTCGGCCTGGAGGACGTCGCAGTCGAGCCAGACCGTGCGCTCGCCGAGCGCCTCGAAGTCGGTGACCGAGCGCACGGCCCGGCCGATCAGGCGCTGGATCTCGATCGTGCGGCCGCCCTGCCGCCCGCGGGAGGCCTCCCGCTCGGTGCGGTCGCCGGTCGAGGCGGGCAGGAGCGAGTACTCAGCAGTGAGCCAGCCGCGCCCCTTCCCGTAGAGCCAGCGCGGGACGCCGTCCTGGATCGAGGCGGTGCAGAGCACGCGCGTCTTGCCCTGGGAGAACAGCACCGACCCGTGCGCCTGCTCGAGGAAGTCCGGCTCCAGCACCAGCGGGCGCAGCTCCTCGTCCCTGCGCCCGTCCGCTCTGCTCACGCCGCCGCCTCCTCGAGCTCGGAGACGGTCACGTGCTCGACCCCCGCGATCGGCAGCTGCAGGAAGCGCGCGCCGGTCAGCCGGAACACCTCGGGATCGCCCGTCGTCAGGAAGCGGTAGCGGCCCTCCCGCTCGGCCCCGTTCTCGATCCCCTTGCGCGCCAGCGTCTCCGCCACCTCCCGGGCCGTCTCCTCGGCTGAGAAGACGAGTGTGACGTCCCGCCCGAAGACGCGCTGGAAGATCGGCCGGATCAGCGGATAGTGGGTGCAGCCGAGGATGACCGTGTCCACGCCCGCCTCTTTCAGCGGCCGCGCGTACTCGCGCACCGCGGCGACGGTCTCGGCCCCGAAGGGATCCTCGCTCTCGATCAGGGGCACGAGGCCCGGGCACGCGACGGGGACGACCTGGACGCCCGCGTCGAGCGTGTGCACGAGCTCCTCGTACCGGCCGCTCGCCACCGTCGCCTGCGTCGCCAGCAGGCCGACGCGGCGGTTGCGCGTCGCCTGCACGGCCGCATGCGCCTCGGGCGTGAGCACGCCGACGACCGGGACGTCGAGGTGCGTCTGGAGCTCGGGCAGCGCGGCCGACGTGGCCGAGTTGCACGCGGCCACGATCAGCTTCACGCCCTGGCGCTCCAGGTAGCCGGCGATCTCGCGCGAGAAGCGGCGCAGCTCGCCGGGCGGCCGCGGGCCGTAGGGCAGCCGGGCGGCGTCGCCGAGGTACACGAAGTCCTCGTGCGGCATCGTCACCAGGCACTCGTGCAGGACGGTCAGACCGCCCATGCCGGAGTCGAAGACGCCCACGGGACGCTCGTCCATGCGGCGATTGTAGGGAGCGGGCCGGTCCGGATACGCTTCTGCCCTCGTGGGTCTGCGCATTCTGTCGCTCTGCGCGCTCTCCGCCGCGCTCGCCTGGCCCGCCTCGGCCGGCGCGTTTACGCGGACGGACGCAGCCGTGACGATGGACGACGGCGTCTCGCTCGGGACGACGCTCTACCTGCCCGACGGAACGCCCCCGGCGGCGGGATGGCCCGCGGTGATGATGCTCCACGGGCTCGGCGGCGAGCGCCAGGACATGAACCTGATCGCGGAGTCCGTCTACGTACCGCAGGGCTATGCCGTCTTCACGTTCGACGCGCGGGCGCACGGAGAGTCGGGCGGGCTCGTGACGCTCGACGGGCCGCGCGAGATCGCGGACGTGCGTGCGCTCTTCGGGCGCCTCGCCGCGCGGCCCGACGTCGACGACGGCCGGATCGGCGCCTGGGGCGTCTCCTACGGCGGCGGCGCGGTCTGGCGCGCGACCGTCGAGGGCGTCCCGTTCGCGGCGATCGAGCCGTACGAGACCTGGACCGACCTGTACGCCGCGCTCTTCCCGCAGAGCCTCGCCAAGTCGGGCGTCGTCTTCGGGTTCCTGCAGGAGATCCCGCCCGGTCGCTCGCCCTTCGTGGACAGCTTCAAGGACGACGCGCTCGCGAGCCGCAATCTCGACGTGCTGGTCGGCATCGGCGACGAGCGCTCGAGCCTTGCGCGCCTCGGCACCGTCACGACGCCGACGTTCATGTTCCAGGGCAAGCGGGACTTCGCCTTCGACATGGAGCAGGCGATCGCCGCCTACCGCCTCCTGAAGGGGCCGAAGCGCCTCTACCTCGGCAACCTCGGTCACCCGCCCTCGACCTTCGTCGCCGACGACTACACGTACTTCATCGAGCAGGGGCGGCTCTGGTTCGACCGCTTCCTCAAGGGGATGCCGAACGGGATCGACACGCGGCCGCCCGTGGAGCTCGCGCCGACGCCCTTCGCCGTGAGCCGCATCGGCCGCTACCAGGGCCTGCCGTCCACGACGTCGTCCACGAGTCACCGACTTGGACGGAAGCAGACGATCGCGGCGGGCGGCAAGCTCGCCTGGAACGGCCTGGCGCTGCCGCGGAAGCTCGAGACGTTCGGCCCGGCGCGGCTGACCGTCTCGGCGTCGACCCGCTCGAGCTGGCCGCACCTCGTAGCCGTGCTCTCGGCCGTCACGCCGTCGGGTCAGGAGATCGTCTTGAGCGGCGGGGGCGTCCCGACGCGCTCGCTCGGCCGCAAGGCACGCACGCTCACGATCCGCCTGATGAACACCGCGACCTTCGTCCCGACTGGGTCGCGCCTGCGCGTGACGCTCGCCGCCACCTCGCTCGCCCAGAACCCCGGCAACCTGCTCTACCTCCAGTCCGCGCCGGCCGGCTCGAGCCTCACGATCGGCAAGGTCTCGCTCACGCTCCAGGCGCTGCGGACACCCGTGTCGGGGTGAGGCTCTGGCTTCTCGCCGCGGCGCTCGCGGCGCTCGTTGCGCTCCCGAGCGCCGGAGCGCGTCCGGAGGCGCCCGCGGCGGAGCCGGGCGTCACGGCGACGACGGTCCTGCTCGGC
>JBOHAW010000357.1:0-6069 GCA_050697975.1 Gaiellaceae bacterium | reverse complement strand
CGTGCGCAGTGTTCAGGTGCACGACCGCGAGGTCGAGCGGGCCGAGGCCGGTCAGCGCGTCGCCGTCAGCCTGCCCGGGGTCGAGCGCGCCGCCCTGCGCCGGGGCGACGCCCTGGTCGAGCCCAAGGCCTACGCCCTCTCGTACCGCCTCGACGTGGCGCTCGACGAGCTGGAGCCGATCCCGGACGGCGCCCGGCTGAACGTGCACCACGGCACCGCCCAGATCCCGGCCCGCCTCGTCCTCGCCGGCGAGGGCTACGCGCAGCTCCGGCTGGCCGCGCCCGTGGTCGCCCGGCGCGGAGACCGGGTCGTCCTGCGTGCAGGGACGACGATCGGCGGCGGCGTCGTCCTCGATCCCGCGCCGGCCCGCCGCCTCGACGCTCGGCGCCTGCGGCTGCTGGAGGCCGGCGATGCGCGCGCCGTGGTCTCGGAGCCGGTGCTCGCGGCCGAGCTCGAAGCGCGAGGACTGTCGCCCGCCGGGCTCGAGCGGGCGGGCGAGTGGGTCTTCGCCGCCGGCTGGCTTGACGACCTGCGGAGCAACGTCAAGGATCGGCTCGCCGCGCGGGCGGCGTCGGAGCCGCTCGATCCGGGTCTGTCTCTGCCCGAGCTGCTGCCGCCGGCGCCGTGGGTGCCGGCGATCGTGCCGCTGCTCGAGGTCGAGCGGCGCGGCGGAAAGGCGTACCTGCCCGGTACAGCCGCCTCGCTCGGCGACCGCGCCGCGGCCGCGGAACGGCTCGAGCGCGACCTGGCGGAGGCCGGCCTCGCGCCGGTCCGGGTCGACGACCGGCAGCTCGCCGCCTTCCTCGAGCAGGAGGGCCGCCTCGTCCGTGTCGGAGACGGGCTCGCGCTCGGGGTCGCGGCCTACGACGAGGCCAGGCGCGCGCTCGTGGACGAGTGCGAGCGCGCCGGCCGGATCACCCTCGCCCGCTTCCGCGACCTGCTCGGCGCCTCACGCCGGTCGGCCCAGCTCCTGCTCGAGCGCTTCGACGCCGACGGGCTGACGCGGCGAATCGGCGACGAGCGCGTCCTGCGCCGCCGCGCCGCGCGCGGGGTCTGACCCCTGGACACGTCTTCTCCGGCCGCGCGCGCCCCGATCAGGCCATCGTCGTGTACCGATCGCGCTCCTCGGGCTCCTGCGGCTCGGAGCCGGGCGGGAGGATCGTCCGCTCGGCCCCACCGAGGATCACCTTCGTCCAGCGCTCGCTGAACCCCGCCACGAACGCGAGCGTCCCGTAGTAGAAGAAGCGCTGCTCGTCGTCGGGGACCTCGGTCATCAGGATGCCGCTCGCGAGCACGAAGTAGAGCGCCACGCCGAAGACGGCGCCGAGCACGGGCCGGAAGCTCCCCAGCCGGCGCAGCGACGGCCGGCCGACCTCGTAGTCGAGCGCGAACTTCCCGGTGTTCATGCGCGACATCACGCTCACGAGCGCGCCGAGCGCCCCGGCCACGTAGCAGGCGAAAAACGTCTGGATGTCGATCGTGTAGCTCGTCTGGATGTCGATCGCCCAGAGCGCCCCCGCGACCGTAGCCGCGATCGCGGCGAGCACGAGCACGCCGATCATCATCCCCCAGAAGTACACGAGCCGCGCGGCCTTGTTCCCGGCGCGGTCGTAGTAGTGCTCGACCTTGGCGAGCTCGCGGAGCTGCTCGTCCGCGAAGGCACGGGCCTGCCCTTCCTTCGGTTCGCCGCCGTTGCGATCGATGAAGCCAAGGAGATGGCTGGCGACGGTGTGGATCCACTGCATCGAGATGTGCTCCCCAGTTCCCCGCAGAACTTCGCTCGACCGGATCGCGAGCGTCTCGCAGCGCTGCATGACGCCGGCGATCGCCGGCGCCTCCTTCGTCACCCAGTCGGTGGCGGAGTGGAACCGGAGCGTCGGATCCTTGCCCAGGTAGCGGAGGAGGCGAGGGGCCTGCTTGACGGTGACCCCGACGGCGGACGCATTCGTCGTCGACCAGTACGCCTCCTGGAGCTCGCCGTGCTTCCGCTCGAACTCGGCGAGCGTGCGCCGGTAGCGCGCCTCTACCTCAGGATGCACGGGCCCATCCGAGTGCAGCGCGCGCTCCCACTTGAAGTGAGCCCAGACGAGCTCGGGAAAGCTCGGCGCGACTCGATCCTCGACGCGCTCTGCGGTCTCGGCCAGCGGCATGTGCGCAACGTCAGTCATCTCGAACCTCGATTCGACCGGCCGCAGGCGGATATGTGTCGCATCGAGGGTACGTCCTCGTTGCGAGTCTTACAAGGGATAGGATCGGCCGGTGGGCGCCTCGGCCTCCGACCTCGAGCGGGCGATCGAGCGCTACAACCAGGCCTGGAACGACCATGATGTCGACGCCGTCGTCGCACTGCACGCGCCGGGCTTCGTCTTCCACAACCATACGGCCGGCGAGCGGGTCGAGGAGGAGTCCGCGCGTGATCACATTGCCGGGATCTTCGCCAACTGGCCCGACCTGTCCTTCCGCGGCCGCCGGATCTACGCGCGCGACGGGCTGGTCGTCTCGGAATGGACGGCCACCGCCACGCACCCGGACGGCCGCCGGCTCGAGTGGGACGGCGTGGACATCTTCCCGTTCGAGAACGGCCTGATCGCGCGCAAGGACGTGTACTCGTCCTCGCACGCGCCGCGCGTGCTGGGCTAGCCGTCCGGCGCCGACACGGTCAGCTTGAGCACGTCCGGGCGGTGGTAGTGCCCGGCCGGGTCGAAGCGCTGCCGCTCCTCGTACAGCCGCGCGGGATCGAGGTCGGCGTACAGGATTCCCTCCTCGTCGTAGAGGGGGCCCGCGAGGTAGGAGCCGTCCGGCCCGAGGATCGCGCTGCCGCCGCGGCCGAGCACCTCGTGCTCCTCGATCAGCGACCGCAGCGGGAAGTCGTCCGGATACGACGCCGAGCGCTGGAAGTGGCTCGGCGCGACCACGAAGGCGCGCGACTCGCGGGCGATGTGGACGAGCGTCGCCTGCCAGGCGTCCCCGTCGTCGGCGGTGGAGGCGATGTAGATCTCGACGCCCGACTCGTAGAGGGAGAACCGGGCGAGCGGCATGTAGTTCTCCCAGCAGATCAGCCCGCCGACGCGCCCGAGACCGGTCTCGATCGCCCGCAGCCCGGCGCCGTCGCCCTGGCCCCAGACCAGGCGCTCGTGGTTAGTCGGCACCAGCTTGCGGTGATGGAGCGCGAGGTTGCCGTCGGGCGCGAAGTAGAGGAGCGCGTTGTAGAGGGTCCCCGGGCGTTCCGGGTTGCGCTCGTTGACGCCGACCACGAGCCACAGCTCGTGCTCGCGCGCGATCTCGCCGATCCGGTCTGCGTCCGGGCCGGGCACCTCGAGCGCCTCCCTGGAGAAGAGCGCGAAGGCCTCCTTCGCCCGCGGATCGGCCCAGCCGGCGAGGGCCTTCGCCCAGGCCGAGGACGGGTAGGCGGGCACGAACGTCTCCGGGAAGACGGCGAGGCCGGCGCCCGCTCCGGCCGCCTCGGCGGCGAGCAAGGCGAGCTTGTCGAGCGTCGCCGCGCGGTCGAGGATCGCCGGCTCGGCCTGGATGCAGGCGACCCTGACCCGCTCGCGCACGTTCAGGCGGCCTCGACGACGGAGTCGCCCACGGCGATCTCGCCGTCCGTAAGGATATCCGCGTTCAGCCCGGCCCGGTGGACGAGCCCCTTGACGACTCCCGGCTTCGTCATCGACTCGAGATGCGCACACGGCTCGCAGAGCTCGACGCCGAGGCACTCGACGTCGCCCACGCGGAAGCGCTTGCCGACGAGCGCGTTCACGTCGACGCCGCGCGTGAGCACGTTGCGGCGGCTCTCGGCGGCCGAGAGCTCGATGCCCGTCTCGGCGGCGAACGCCTCGAGTGCTTCCGCGGCGATGAGCGTGATCGCGCGACCCGGCGGCGCCGTCTCGTAGAAGTAGCGATTGCCGTCGAGGCCGCGGCCCGCCACTGCGCGCACGCTCGGCTGCGGCTCGGGCAGCTGCCCGGACGCAGGACTGATGTGGATCGCCTCGACGCGTCCCTCGCTCACGGGGCAAGCCTACTCGCCAGCGCGGCCGAAGCCGCCGCCACCCGGCGTCTCGATCGTGAGCACGTCGCCGGCGGAGAGCGAGCGCGTCGCCTTCGCCGGGAGCTCCTCGCCGTTCAGGAGGTTGCGGCCGGGAGCGCCCGGCGCGCCGCCCCGGGCACCCTGCGGAGCGCGTTTCCTGCGCTCGCTCACGACCGAGAGCCGGCAGGGCTCGAGCACGCGCAGCGCCCGCACGACGCCGTCTCCGCCCCGGCGCCGTCCCCCGCCGCCCGAGCCGAGCCGGAGGGCGTGGCGCTCGACGCGCAGCGGATAGGCGAGCTCGAGCGCCTCGGCCGGCGTCGAGAGCGTGTTCGACATCGTCACGTGCACGCCCGAGGGCCCGTCCGCCTCCGGACAGGCGCCCTGGCCGCCGCCGACCGTCTCGTAGAACGTGAACCGGTCGTTGCCCAGCGTGAGGTTGTTCATCGTCCCCTGGCCCTGGGCGGGCACCTCGACCGCCCCCGCGAGCGCGCGCATGAGCGCGTCGACGATACGGCACGAGGTCTCCACGTTGCCGGCTGCGACCGCCGCCGGCGGGGCGGCGTTGACGAGCGACCTGGGCGGGGCGCGGACGGTCACGGGCGCGAAGGCGCCGCCCGAGGCGGGCAGATCCGGATCGGTCACGCAGCGGACGACGAAGAAGCAGGCCGAGCGCGTGACCGCGAGCGGACAGTTCAGGTTGCCGCCGTGCTGGGGCGCCGTGCCCGCGAAGTCGATCTCGATGCCGTCGCCGCTGATCGTCGCGGCGACGCGGAGCTCGAGCTCGCCCTCGGACGCCTCGAGCACGTCGCGACCTTCGAAACGTCCGTCCGGCAGGGCGTCGATCGCCGCCCGCACGACGCGCTCCGAGTAGGCGTGGAGCTCGTTCATCGCCAGGACGACCGGGCCGCGCCCGCGCCGCTCGACGAGCTCCGTGACGCGCCGCGCCGCGAGCCGATGAGCGGCGAGCTGGGCGCGCAGGTCTCCGCGACGCTCCTCGGGGTTCCGCATGCGGGCGACGAGCTCCTCCAGCACGGCCTCGTCGAGGCGAGTCGGGGGGATCACGACGCCCTCCTCTTTCAGCGTGCGCGAGCCCGCCGGCATGCTCCCCGGCTCGACGCCGCCCACGTCGGCGTGGTGGGCGCGCGAGACCGCGAAGCCGACGGCCGTGCGGGACACGAGCGTCACGTCCGGCAGGTGCGTACCGCCGGCATAGGGGTCGTTGAGGATGAAGACGTCCTCCGGCCCGGGATCGTGCGCGCGCACGGCCGCGACAGCGTCGGGCATCGCGCCGAGGTGCACCGGAATGTGCTCGGCCTGGGCGATCATGCGCCCTCCTTCGTCGAAGAGCGCGGTGGAGCAGTCGCGGCGCTCCTTGATGTTCGGCGAGAAGGCGGAGCGGACGAGCACCGCGCCCATCTCCTCGGTGATCGCGCGCAGGAAGCTGCCGATGATCTGGAGCTCGAAATTCACAGTCTCGTGACGATCAGCGTGCTATTTCCATCCCTATCCCCCACCCACCCCGGGGGGATCCAGCACGTCGCGCCCTCCAGCTCGACGACGGCCGGCCCCGCCGCGCGAAGCGGCTCGGCTGCGGGAAGCTCGAGCTCGGGCCCCGGCGCGACGTCCGCGGTCCGCACGGCCACGAGCTCGATTGGCCGCGCCGGGTCGCACGAGCCGTACCGCTCCTCGTGCGCACGGTGGAAGCGCTCCTCGAGTGCCGGCCCGAGCGGCACCCTCAGCTCGAACGACTGTCCGGAATACCGCAGGTCGGCCTCGCCCTGCGGCGGCAGGCCGCCCGCGTCGGCCAGCGGGACGACGTACGAACGGACGTGGTCGCGCCGCTCCTCGCTCGCGACCAGCCCGAGCGCGGACAGCACGCCCGCCGCCGCCGGCACGAGCACCGTCGCGATCCCGAGCTCCTCGGCCAGCGCGCACGCGTGCAGCGGGCCGGCACCCCCGAACGCAACCAGCGCGAACTCGCGTGGATCGTGACCTCGCTCGACCGAGACCACCCGAAGCGCACGCAGCATCTCGGCGTTGAC
>JBOHAW010000356.1:0-12449 GCA_050697975.1 Gaiellaceae bacterium | reverse complement strand
AGGCCGCGGCGCTCGCGCGGCACGCCCATGCGACGCGCTCGGCGCTCGCGACCGACTACACCTACCTCCAGCCCGCCCAGCCAACCACCGTCGGTCACCTCCTACTCGCATACGCCTGCCCAGCGCTTCGCGACGCCGAGCGCGCGCGTGCGTCCCATGCGGCCCTCGGCGCGAGCGTCGCCGGCGCCGGCGGGAGCGCCGGATCACGCTGGTCGCTCGACCGGACGCGGCTCGCCGAGCTTCTCGGCTGCGAAGGCCTTGTCGAGCATGCCAAGGACGCGGCGTGGCAGGCCGACGTCTACCTCGAGCTGCTTGCGACGCTCGCGATCGCCGCGACGCACCAGAGCCAGTTGGGGCAGGACTTCGAGATCTACGCGAGTCAGGAGTTCGGGCTGGTCGAGCTCGACGACGCACACAGCAGGGCGAGCGCGCTCATGCCGCAGAAGAAGAATCCCTACGCGCTCGCCGCGATCCGCACGCAGGCCGCGCAAGCATCCGGCGACCTTGCTGCCGCTCTCGTCGCTCTGCACACAGGCTCGGCGCGCACGGATCACTTCCACCTGCTCAACGGCACCGTGCCGCGCGCGCTCGACGAGGCGGTGGCGATCGCACGGCTTACGGCGCCGGTGCTCGACGGCATCGAGGTACGGGAGGAGCGATTCGCGCAGATCGCGCGCGAGAGCTTCGTCACGGCTGCCGACGTCGCCGACGGGCTCGCGCTCTCAGGCGACGTCGACTGCCGCAGCTCGCACAAGATCGTCGGCCGCGCTGTTCGCGACCTGGTCGAGACGGGTGCGTCCCCGTCTGAGCTCACTACCGCGCGCCTCGCCGCTGCCGCCGAGGCTGCCATTGGACGACCGGTCGAGATCGACGAGGCGACGCTCCGTGACGCGCTCGACCCCGTGGCATGCGCAGCGGCGCGGCTGCAGATCGGTTCGTCGTCCCCGGCAGCGATGGACGCGATGCTCGACGGGATCGCGGAGGCCCTGGCCGCGCTCGAGGCCTGGAGCGCCGAAGCGCGCGACCGCGAGGCTGCTGCCGAGAGCGCCCTTCTTGCCCGCGCGCGCGCCCTTAGCTGAGACAGCCAAGCACGACCGCTCACGACCCGACGGTCGCATGCACCGAGAGCGCGCCCGAGCGGTCGCCCAGTCGATTGGTCCCGGCGCGGTCGGCTGTGCCAGCGTTCGCGAATGTCCCCCGACGGATCCAAGACGCGAGGCTAGCGCCGACAGATCAGCCAGTCGAGGTCGCGCGTCCAGCCGCCACCGCAAGCGCGGTCTCATACTCGTTAGCGGTGATCCGAACGACGCCCGCTTCGAAGTCGGCTCTGGCATTCTCTGCCGGGTCGATCTGCGACAGCACGGTACTCATCGGTACCGGCGGGTCCCATTCCTCGACCTGAGCCAGCAACACACCGCCAGGGGAATCGCCGGGGTACACCTGCGCCTCGGACGGTGTCCAATCATGAACCGCTGAGGCGAGCTTGGCGCGGCCGATGAACTTCCGCTCGGGTGCGCCCAGATAGACGAGGATGAGGTCGCCGGCGGCAAGCGCGTTGCGGTGCCGCTCGTCTGCGTCGATGCCCCACATCCTGACCCGCAGGAATCCAATGGCCTGTTCGCGGAGCGCTGGCCGTGGCGCTGCGTCCCCCCTTACGAAGTTGAAAAGGTAGTGCGCCACCCGACGAGCGTACCGCGGACATCGCAGAGTTGGGGTTGCGCTTCCGACGAGGTGCAGCGTCGCCTGCGCGAGTGTGCGGGAATGTCGCTTGACGAAGAGGGGCGCCTACGATTCGTCGGTCATAGGTCGGACGGCAAGTGCAGACGCGGACCGAAGAGTACGCTCCTTGCGTGGCCCACTACATCTTCAACCTCGTCAAGCGGGACTCAACGGAGGGCCCATCGCCGCGAGAACAGGCCGCGGAATTCATGCGAGTCAGGATGTGGTGCGTCCACGCAAACGAGCCGCACTGCAAGGCGCTCGCATCCGGCGACCTCGTCCTCATCTATCTGGGCGCACCCGAGCGGGAGTTCATCGGCCGCGCGGTGCTGGCCTCAGCCGTCCGGGAGTGGACACCGTCCGAGGCACACGTAAATCCAGGCGATTCCGCCGGCGGAGTGTTACTAGCTCAGATCGAGGAATGGGACCCGCCGGTACCGATGAGTACCGTGCTGGCGCGAATCGACCCGGCAGAGAACGCCCGGGCCGACTTCGAAGCAGGCGTCGTGCGGATCACCGCTGGCGAGTATGAGACCGCACTCGCCGTGGCAGCCGAAGGTGCGCCCTATCGTGGCCGCGTGAAGCTGAGCGGAGCCCACGGCGTACGCGTGCTGACCGCTGCGCCGATCATCTACGAGGTCGCCGGCGGAACCACCCAACATGCGCCGATGGTCATCGCCGAGGTCGGCGGGCTCGAGACACGCCTCGTGCTCGACACCGGCTCAGAGGTGCATCTGCTCACGAGAGAGCTCGTCGACCGCATCGGCCTGACGGTCGAGCCCGGCGAAGCGGGCACCGACCATGCCGGGGCGCCCACGCCGAGCTGGAGCGTCGGCGATCTGCCGATCCGAGTCGGCGGTGCGGGCTTCACGCTCCGAGATGTGGTCGCCATCCCCGCACCCCCACCCTTCGAAGGCTGGGGTATCGGCGGGATCCTGAGCCCACAGAACCTCCATCTCAAGGACCTGGCGGTGATCGATCTCGTCGACGATCAGCTGCTCATGGTCCAAGGCGAACACGAGGCCGTCGCAGCGTGGCTCGTCGAGCGGGCGCCCGCTCTGACCACGCTCTCGCTGGAACGCGAGGACGGTCCTACCGTCGTCGTGCGCGCGGCCGTCAAGCCGTTCCCCGAGATCGCGGCAATGCTAAACACCGGTGGCCGACACACCGAGTTCGCGAGCACCTCCGTGCCGGGATTGTCCGGAAGCGCATCCGAGCGACTCGGAGGCGGTGTCGGCGGCTCCGATGTCCTCGGATCGCTGGCCGGCGCACACATCCTGATCGTGGGCGACGTCGAGATCCCCGTCGAGATGCTCGCGGTCCGCGATTCGATGGAGTTCCCGCACGGGATCGTCGGGATGGACGTCCTGCGCGGCACGGTGCTCGTCTGCGGTGCAGATCCGAACCGCCGCGTCCTGTGGCAGATCCCGTCCTCCCGAGCGAGCCGGAGGTCGCGATAGTCGCCCTCGCGTCGGTACCCACCGAGGATCGACGAACGGTCCGTTAGGTGTGCGACGCCCACCGCTCGGCCACCTCGAGGAACTCTCGGCCCAACTGCTCGGCCCCCACCTGCAGGAGTAGGAGCCCGGTGGACACCCGCTCGATGAACCCCCACTCCCAGATCGCGACCGGGTCCACGCCGGTGAGGCGGCTCAGGAGCGCGCAGCGCCGGCGGCCCAACTCCAGGGCGTCACCAGCCAGGAGCTCGGCGGCCCACTCCCTCATCGGGATGGCCAGGTTGTAAGCCCGGTCGGCGACCAACGCATCCGGGTCCACGAACTTGAACCGAGGCTGGCCCGCGGAGGCTTCGCCGCCGGGGTCCCGGAGCGTGTTCACGCTGTGCGCGTCCCCGTGGATCAGGACGGCGGCGGAGGGGTCGAAGGCGGCGGAACGGATGTCGGCGAAGGCCAGTGCCTGGGCCACGACCCGCTCGGAGCACGGGTGGTCGAGCGCCTCCCAGGTGACTGTGATGAACCCGGCCAGCCGCGGCCCTCTCGGCGCCCGACGGGAGCTGGTCCGGGCTTCGTCGTGTCGGAGGAGCCGTGCGAAGCCGCGGCCGTCAGCGACGAGGAGCGTCTGGATCTCGTTTGCGAACCCGGCGTTTGCCTCCATCGCCGGCCTCCCGCAGGGTGGAGCCGACGGTCACCTCCCAATCGCGTTCCAGCTCCTCGACCAGATCGCCGAGATTCTCCAGCCACCGCAGACCCACGCCGCGCTGAGTGGCGGCCTTCCGGCGCACGAACTCCGAGACGTCGATCGTCCGGCCGCTCACGTCGTCCACGACCCCACGGGCGACTTGTAGCAGCGCGCGCTACATTCATCGCATGACGCCGCTGAAGACCAAGCCGCTCTACCGTCTGGACGGCGTCGAGTTCGAGGACGTCGAGCACATCGTGACGAATGAGAAGCCGGATCTCGCCCTCTGCGGCGTCGACCAGATCGACGTCCCCTGGGATCAAGGCTTCCCGCCCTGCCAGGCGTGCGTCGAGGTCATGCTCGGCCGGATGAACTGATCACCGGGCTACATGGCTCAGACGCGGACGACCCGGGTCGCCCTCGCCTCCAGGCGCCCTACAGCGTGCTGCGCATTCACCGTCACGGCTCCACGGCGACGATCTCGAGCAGGCTTACGAGGTCGCCGAAGTCATTTCGGTTGCGCGTGTACAGCGGCAAACCGGACGCGAGCGCGGTGGCCGCGATCAGCAAGTCGAGTGCTCGCCTCCCGCGGGCCTTGCTGCCCTCGGCAGCGACCGCGGCATAGATACGCCCGTAGGCTCGGGCGACCGACCTGTCCACAGGCAAAGGGACGAACGTGGCCTCGGCCCGCTGCAGTCTGTCCTGGCGACGCGCCCGTTCCGCCGGGTCGGCGGTCGCGTGCGGCCCCGCCGCGAGCTCTGCCAGTGTCACCGCCGAGACGGCGAGCTCCCGAGGCAGGTCGTCTGGATCGATCCGTTCCAGATCGATCACGACTGACGTGTCGATGAGTCCGCGGACGTGGCGCGGATCAGGCACGCGGGGTGGCGTCCTGGTCGAGCAGGACGTCGATGTCCACCCGGAAGCGCTCGAGGTCGACCGCCGGCGCACCGGCGAACATGGCGACGGCGGCCTCGGCCGCGACAAACTGCCGCTGTCGCAGGGGCGTCAGCTCACCGACAGGAACTCCGTTGCGCGTGACCACGAACGCCTCCCCGCGATCGAGCGCGCGCATGATCTTCCCGCTTTCGTTGCGCAGCTCTCGCTGACTGATCTGCCGGGCCATCATCCCACTGTAGCACCTGTGCTACGGTGTGCTACGCGCAGACGCGGACGACGCGGGTCGCCCTCGCCTCCCGGCCGGCCGTGTCGGAGAGGATCGCCGTCAGCGTGTGCCGGCCCCTGGCGGCACGGGCGGTCCTCCACGTCGCCGAGAAGACGCCCGCGACGTTCTTCCTCACGCGCGCGATCTGGCGCTTGCCGTCGAAGAAGCCGACCGAAGAGATCGTGGCCTTCCCGCTCGCGACGACCACGAGCCTCGTGCGCGCGGCCGCGCACGAGCCCTGCTCGGGATCGAGCCATGTCACCGACGGCGCCGCGACCACCCGCGGCCGCACCTGACGGAAGGTCGTGTTCGGCATCAGGTTCTCGCCGACCGTGTTGACGTTCTTCGCCTCCTGGTAGTCCGAGGCGATCACCCGCATGGCCGCGTCGGGCGGCTCGAGCTCGTTGGCGTCCCGCGGCACCACGAAGACGGCGATGCCGGTCTTCGCGTCGAACAGGGTCGCGCCGATCTGGAGCCCTCTGTAGTCGAGGATGAGCGAGAGCGGATCGACGCCCGCCCCGGCATCGGTCACGCGTACGGCGACCGCCGGACGCCCGGCGGCGACCCGAGTCGTGATGAGCTGCACGCGCGGGGGTCTGACGTCGTCGACCCAGGAGCGAAGGACGTAGCGTCCGGCGAGCGAGCGGCCGGTGAACGGATCCCGGCCCGAGTCGACGGCGACGTAGTACCGCCCCGGTCGCGGGAAGACGGTGCCGGCAGCGCCGATGCTGAAGAGGAAGTCGCGCATGAACGAGTTGACGTTCACGGGCGTGCCGGCGTAGCCCTGGACGTCGTTCTCGTCGAGCGAGCCGAGGAGCCACGGGTGGATCGGGGCGTTCGCGCCGAACAGTGACCGAATGGGGGCGTCGAGCCGCGGCGCGGGCTCGACGACGACGACGCCGAGGTTGGTCGCCCGGCGCTCGAGGTCGATGAAGTAGACCGTCTCGTTGCCGTCCTCGTCGACGGGCTGGTCGACGCCGAACAGTGACGTGATCCCGAAGGGCGTCGTCGGCCAGCGGTAGACCCTCGCGCGATCGACGCCGACTCGCGTGTCACCGCTCTGGAGCGGCCGCAAGGCGATCGGCTGGGCGCCCGCGAGCCGGGGACGCGTGACGGAGAAGCCGTAGGGGATCCGGCGCGTGATGTCACCCTGGCGCAGGACGACGAAGCCGAAGACGTCGCCGGCGGCGGCGGCGGCCGAGGCCTGCGCGACGACCTGGAGTGTCGTGGAGCCGCCGGGGGCGAGCGTGATCGAGGGCACGACGTCGAGGGTGGCGCCCGCGGTCGCGATCTGCTGCTGGAGCTCGACCTGCCACGTGCCGGCGCCCGACCCCGCGTCCGAGACGGTCACGAGCAGGGGGCGGCCCGCCGCTCCCGCGTTGACGTTCAGGTCGCGGAAGGAGAGCGAGGGCGGGTCGGTGAAGATCCTCGGGGCGTCGGCCGCGGTCAGCCGGGCAAGGCCGGCGCCCGCGAGGTAGACCGGGGCCTCGCCCGTGGGAGCGGTGGGGTCGAAGGCGGGGCCCGCCGTCGACATGAGCGCCGACTTCACCTGCTTCGGGGTCCAGGTCGGATGCCGCTGGAGCAGCAGCGCGGCGGCGCCCGCGATGTGCGGCGCCGCGAAGCTCGTCCCGTCGAGGACGGCGTACGGCGCGCCGGCGAACTCCGAGAGTGTCGAGGACAGCACGTTGGCGCCGGGCGCAGCGACGTCGGGCTTCAGCTCGTGCCCGAACGCGGTCAGGCCTCCGGCCGAGAAGCTCGCGGGGATGCCGCCGCGGTTCGTCTCGATCTCCAGCAGCTCGGTGCCGATCCGAATCGCCGCGCGCCCGCCCGACCCCGCCATCGCCTCGCGCAGCGCGGCGCCGTCGAGGTAGGCGATCATGCCCGACGGAACCCCGAGCCTGAGCGGGATGCCGGTGGCGTCGCCCGAGCGGTTGTCGACGACGATCAGCCCGGCCGCCCCGGCAGCGCCGGCCCTCGCGGCCTTCGCCTCGAAGGTGCACGCCCCGCGCGAGACGAGCGCGATCACTCCGTTCAGCGAGCCCGGCGGCAGCGTCGAGCCGCAGAGGAGCCTGTCGACGCGCCTCCCGTCGGTACCCGTGATCGCGCCCACGTCGACGAGTCTCTGATCGCCCGTCGCCCACGCGTCGGGGATGCCTCCGGGCGCGGGCACGACCTGGATCGGCCTCAGGCTCGGCACGGCCGGCGAGACGACGGTCAATGCGCGGCCGAAGACGTGCGCGTTCGAGACGGCGGCGACGCTGATCGCGTCGGGCGCGGTGCTCGGCGAGCCGACCGTGCCGAGGCCGAAGAGGTCACGGTCGTTTCCGGCCGAGATCACGGGCACGACGCCCGCCCGAACGACGTTGGCGATGGTCTCGATCATCGCGTCCGAGGCCGGGTCGCTCTGCGGGCCGCCGCCGGAGAAGTTGATCACGTCCATCCCGTCCGCGACGGCGGCCTCGAAGGCGGCGACGATCTCGGGCGTGTTCGCGACGCAGCAGCCGCCGAGCGGGTTCGGCACTGTGAAGACGCGGTAGTTCCCGAGCCAGGCGCGCGGCGCGACGCCGCTGAGGCCGGCGACGGCGGGATGACAGCCGCCCGAACCGAGCACGCACGTGGGAAGGTTCCCCGCCGGCGCGGTCGTGCCGGCGACGCCGGCCGCGACACCGCCGACGTGCGTGCCGTGGAAGGAGCGCGCCCGGTCGAGCGGGTCACGCCCGGGCGCGCGGGAGCCCGGGCCCGGGAAGGCGCGCGCGACGATCACCTTGGGCGTGGTCGACGTCAGGTCGCCCTTCGGGAATCCGGCCGGGTAGGAGAAGCCGCTCGGGTCGAAGAAGGGGTGCTCGTGGTCGATCCCGTCGTCGACGACGGCGATCATCACCCCCTCTCCGCGCGCGCCGGTCGACGCGTGGAACGCCGGCGCGCCGATGATCGACGGACCCCGGTTGAGCGAGGCCGTGTAATGGAGATTCGGGTAGACCTTCCTCACGAAGCCGAGCTCGAAGAGCGTCGGCAGGCGGCGCACGGGAAGGCTGAGGGTCAGGCCGTTCAGGACGATTCGATACCGGGCGCCGACCCGAGCCTCGGGGATCGCCCTTCGGAGGGCGACGATCGCCTGCCGTTGCTCGGCGTCGATCCGGGCGAGGTACGCGCGAGAGGAGGCGGCGGACACGTCCAGCTTCCGCGCCGCGCGCGAGGTGGCCAGCGTGCTGCGCTCCGGCAGCGCGGCGGCGAGCGGGGGGAGCCCGAGCGTGACGATCACCCTCGCTCCTCCGCCGGCATGCTCGCCGGCGTTGGCCGGCCCGGCCGAAGCCAGCCCGGCGCACAGGCACGCGAGAACGAGCAGGCGGCTAGCCGACCGTAGCCGCAAAGCTCCTGGTGACCCTCAGGCCCTCGAAGACGACCGTGACCGAGCCGCGGATCGTCTGACCTGCGGCCGTGGCGGGGATCAGCCACACGCAGACGGCCCGCTTGTTCACGATCCTGTGCGTCCGCGCCGTCAGCGTCCGGCCGCCCACCCTCGCGACGCACCTCACCTCGCCGCTCGCCAGGACGGCGCCGGTGTCGCTCCGGGCGGCCGCCAGGCGCACTGTGAACGTCTTGCCGGCTCTCGGCTTGGCCGGCATGCTTCCGAACGATCTGGCCACCAGCCGGAGCGGAGCGGTCTTGACCTCGTAGTTCCAGAGACCGTGACCGCTGTCGGGCGCGGCGTCGAAACGGGCGTTGGTGCCGTCGGGTTCGCCGGTGTCCGGATTGACGACGATCCCGGTCACCACGCTCACCGCAAAGTTGAACCGTTTGGCGTTGCCGAGCTCGCGGGCGCCGATCTCGATCGTCACCGCGCCGCCCGAGTACGAGAAGATGAGCGAGCTCGCCGGGGGATCTCCGGCGCGCCTCGTGAAGTTCGTGCCGTCCCAGCGGAAGAGATTGACTTCCGCGGGCGGCCTCAGCGCATTGAGCTCGATTGCGTAGTCGAGGCCGAGCGGCGGTGCGCCCGTGCTCGCGTTACCGTCGGTGTCGACGTCGATGCCCACGAGCATGTCCTGGGTGAGCGTCGGCCGGTTGGGGACGTTGATCCGGAACACGATCGCCCCGGCGTCGTTGTTCGAGACGGTGACTGTCGTGATGTCCGGGCCGGCCGCGTCCTCCCCGCTCGAGTCCCGGAAGGTGACGGAGTTGGCGCCGCGCTGGGCTTCCGCGCCGCTGGCCGGCCCGGGAATCAGGGCTAACGCGGTCACGACAGCGGCGGGTATGCCCCAGGCCGAGAACCGCCTCCAGTTCATCTCCACCGCGTCGTCGGCTCTCCGTGTTCGAGGACTGTTTCGAGAACGAGGACGGAATCGTACCCTGAAGCATGTCCACAATCGACCAGCTCCTCGAGGAAGCGTCCTCCGTGCCTGTCGAAGGATGGGACTTCACGCGCCTCGGAGTTCGGATCTCGACGAAGCCCGGTCCATGGAACTTCGAGCAGATCGTGATCGAGCACGTGCGGGACGCCGCCGACTTGCTCGACATGGGCACCGGCGGCGGAGAGTGGCTCGCCTTGCTGCCATACCGACCATCACGCACGGTCGCCACCGAAGCGTGGCCGCCGAACGTCGACGTTGCGCGGGCACGGCTCCGACCACTCGGGATCAGCGTCGTATCGGTCGAGGGTGCCCCGGACAATGCCGGCCAGCAACCGGACGAGAAGCGCGGGCGACTGCCGTTTCCGACCGCGTCGTTCGACCTCGTCTCGAATCGCCATGACAGCTTCCTCGCCTCCGAAGTCGCGCGAGTACTGACACCCGGCGGAACGTTCCTCACCCAGCAGACAGGCGGGAACTACGGTGAGTTCTACGACGCGCTCGAGCTCTCGCACCCGAGCCGGCCCGCGCTCGAGTGGAGCCTGAGTCTCGCCGCGGAGCAGATCCGCACCGCCGGGCTCAGCATCGCCGACTCGGCGGAAGGGGCGGAAGAGACCACCTTCGCCGATGTCGGCGCGCTGGCGTGGTATCTCAGAGCGATCCCGTGGGTCGTCGAAGGCTTCTCGGTTGATACACACCGCCCTCAGCTCGAGCGACTCGACGAGCGAATCAGGTCTGAGGGGCCGATCAGATTCCGCCAGCCATCGTTCTGGCTCAAAGCGATCAAGCCGGAATGATGCTCCCACCCGCCCCGAAGCACCGGTCCTTCTCTTCCGTTCGCACCTTGAATCTGCGCACCAACGGGCCTACATTTTGAGACGGAGAGGAGGGAGCTGGAGCGTGGGCAGCCGGCGTGGATTCCTAGGTCTTTGCCGCCGCGGTCTTGTCGGGCTGCTCGTGGTTCTCGCGGGCGCCGCGCTCACGAACGCGATGCTCGCCCCGTCGACGGGAGCGGCAGCCTCCGCGGCGTACTACGGCTACTGCCCGGATGGCTCCGCTTCGGCCGTGTACTACACGTACTGCCCGCCGCCCAATCGCCCGCCTGACTGCTCGAATGTGGCAGCGAGCCCGACGACGCTCTGGCCGCCGAACCACAGGCTCGTCCTCGTCACCCTGAGCGGGGCTGCCGACCCGGACGGCGACGCCGTCACGCTGACGATCACGGGCGTCACGCAGGACGAGCCGCTGAACGGCGTCGGCGATGGCAACACGTCGCCCGACGCCCAGTCCGGGGCGCTGCCGAACACCGTCCACCTGAGGGCCGAGCGGAGCGGCACGGGCGACGGGCGCGTCTACCGCATCTCGTTCACGGGCTCCGACGGTCTGGGTGGTACCTGCTCGGGCACGGTCACGGTCGGCGTCCCGCACGACATGGGCCAAGGGTCGACCGCGATCGACTCGGCTCCCCCGAGCTTCGACTCGTTCGGCCCGTAGGCGTCGGCGGCGGAGTCTAGGCTCGCTTCGCGCGCGCTCGGCCGAGGCTGCGTTCCCGGGCACGATGCAATCCGAACGGCCTCCCCCCGCGTAGGGCCGGGTGGGGAAAAAAGGAGGCCGCCAGTGACAACTCGTTCCCGAGGGTGGGCTGTCTTGCCCGCGCTCATCGCTGCGCTCGCCTGGCCCATGGCAAGCCAGGCGGCGCCTGAAGTGCTCGCCCCGAACCTCGCCGTCCGAACGGCGGCGACGGGGCTCGAACAGCCGGTCCAGCTCGCCTTCCTCGGGCTGAACGACATGCTCGTGAACGAGAAGGCGAGCGGACGCGTCCAGCGCGTCGTCAACGGGACGGTGCAGAGCACCGTTCTCGACCTCGCCGTCAACAGCGCGTCCGAGCGCGGACTGCTCGGGATCGCCCTGCACCCCGACTTCCCGCTCAACCCGCGCGTCTACCTCTTCTGGACGGAGACGCTGAGCGGCGCGGACAGCACGGCGCTCGAGGACGTGCCGCTGCTCGGCAACCGTGTCGACTCGTTCCTGTGGAACGGGCTGACGCTCACCTTCGAGCAGAACATCGTCCGGCTCCGCGCGTTCCAGGCCGACGCGGGGCAGCCGCTGCGCGGCAACCACAACGGCGGGGTCATCCGCTTCGGGCCGGACGGCAAGCTCTACATCGTCATGGGCGACAACGGGCGCCGCGGGTGGCTGCAGAATCTCGCGGACGGGCCGTTCGGACCGGGGGTCGACGACGACCAGTTCGGCGGGCCGGAGCCGGACGACGCGCATCTCACCGGCGTCATCCTGCGCCTGAACGACGACGGGTCGACGCCTGCCGACAACCCGTTCTTCACCTTCGGCGGGTCGCTCGGCGGCGAGCCCGGCGCCAACCTGCAGAAGGTGTACGCGTACGGGCTCCGCAACTCGTTCGGGATGGCGTTCGACCCGAAGTCGGGCGTGCTCTGGGAGCAGGAGAACGGCGACGACAGCTTCTCCGAGCTGAACATCGCCGCGCCCGGCTTCAACTCGGGCTGGATCCAGATCATGGGGCCCTCCGACCGCGTGGCGCAGTACAAGGCGATCGAGACAGACCCCACCGCTCCGCAGCCGTTCGCGGCAGGCGGGTACTTCGGCCTCCAGCAGATCCGCTGGTCGCCGACCAACATCGCGGACACCCCCGCGGAGGCGCTCTCGCGGCTCGTCATGTTCCCGGGAGCGCACTACAGCGTCCCCGAGCTGGCGTGGAAGTTCGAGGTCGCCCCGGCCGGTATCGGCTTCGTGAACGGCCGGGCGCTCGGCAGCCAGTACGACGGCGACCTGTTTGTCGGGGCGGCGCGCACGTTCCTCGAGGGCGGCTTCCTCTGGCACCTGAACCTGACCGGGAACCGGCGCAAGATCGGAGTCGACGACCCGCGACTCGACGACCGTGTCGCGGACAACGTCAACAAGTGGGAGATCACCGAGAGCGAGTCGCTGCTGTTCGGGCGCAACTTCGGAGTCGCGACCGACATCGTCCAGGGGCCGAACGGCAGCCTGTACGTGGTCTCGCTCGACCAGGGCGCCGTCTACGAGATCCACCGAACGAAGTAGCCCAGGCG
>JBOHAW010000355.1:0-5857 GCA_050697975.1 Gaiellaceae bacterium | reverse complement strand
GCGGAGCACCGGGCGGGCGAGCCAGGGCGCGCGCCGGGCGAGCTCGACGTCGGTTCCCCAGACCTGGAGCACGGTCGGCCGGCCCGTGGCCAGTGCGACGAGGCCGGACGGGAGCCAGTGCGCGTGCACGAGATCGGCCCCGCGGGCGGCGCGGCGCGCGGCGCGCCAGAAGCTCCAGAGCATGAGCGGGAGGAGCAGCGCCTTCAGCGGCCGGCGGCGCAGGTTGCCGGCGATGCCCGACCCGTAGGCGATGCCGAAGTGGCGGAACGTAGCGGGCGAGACGACTTCGACGTCGACCCCGCGCTCCCGCAGCCGCTCGACCGCGTCGGCGACGAAGCGTCCGGCGGCGTCGCCCTCGAACCGCGGGTAGGACGTCGTCAGGACCGCGACCCTCAAAGTTCGCTCACCACCGGGGCCGGATGCGCGACCGGAGATGCCCGCGGGCGCCAATTTCCGGTCAAGCATCTAGCATCGGCGTCGCGCATGACGACCGCAACCGAGAGCAGCGAGCGGGCGCCCGCGCGCGCGGCGGAGCCGGTCGGCCCCGAGTACGCGGAGCTGGCCGCGTTCTTCGACCGCTTCGCGGGCGAGGACGAGCGGTGGCGGCGGCGCAACCGCACCTACTACCGCCTGCTCGAGCAGATCTCGCGCTTCCACGTCCCTGGAGGGCAGCGGGTGCTCGAGATCGGCTCAGGGACGGGGGACCTGCTGGCCGCGCTCGAGCCCTCGACCGGCGTCGGCGTCGACGTCAGCCCCGAAATGGTCGAGGAGGCGCGGCGGCGGCATCCGGGCCTGCGGTTCGAGGTCTCCGCGGGCGAGGAGCTCGACCTCGGCGACACCTTCGACACGATCGTCCTCTCCGACCTCGTCCAGTACGTCCACGACCTGCAGGCGCTCTTCGACCGTGTGCTCGCGCACTCGCATGCCCGCACGCGCATCGTCGTCAACTCCTACAGCCGCGCCTGGCGCCCGATCATCCGCCTGGCCGAGCTGCTGCGGCTGAAGCCGCTCAAGCCGATCCGCAACTGGGTCTCGCCCGAGGACGTTCGCAACCTGCTCGAGCTGGCCGGCTTCGAGGTGTTGACGCGGGCGAACCGTGTCCTGATGCCGAAGCGGGTGCCGCTGCTGACGCTGTTCCTGAACGGCTTCCTCGCCAACCTCTGGCCGTTTCACCACCTGTGCCTCACGTACTGGATCGTCGCCCGCCCGGGACCCGAGCCGCTCGAGGAGCAGGCGGTCAGCGTCGTCTGCCCGTGCCGCAACGAGGCGGGGAACATCGGCCCGCTGATCGAGCGGCTGCCGTCGATGGGCCCGGCCACCGAGCTGATCTTCGTCGAGGGCGGCTCGACCGACGACACCCGGGCGGAGATCGAGCGCCAGATCGCGAGCCACCCGGAGCAGGACATCTCGCTGGTCGACCAGCCCGGGCGCGGCAAGGGAGACGCCGTCCGCGCCGGCTTCGCGGCCGCGAGGCACGACGTGCTGATGATCCTCGACGGCGACCTGAGCGTCCGCCCGGAGGACCTGCCGAAGTTCTACCGGGCCGTCACCGAGCGGCGGGGCGAGCTGATCAACGGCTCGCGGCTGGTCTACGACGTCGAGCCGGGCGCGATGCGCTTCCTCAACATGCTCGGGAACAAGACGTTCTCGCGCCTCTTCCGCGGCGCGACCGGCCAGCACGTGAAGGACACGCTCTGCGGGACGAAGGTGCTCCACCGCACCGACTACGAGCGCATCGCCGCCGCGCGCGACTACTTCGGCGAGTTCGACCCCTTCGGCGACTTCGACCTGCTGTTCGGCGCCGCCCGGCTCAACCTCAAGATCGTCGACCTGCCGGTTCGCTACCAGCCGCGCACCTACGGCGAGACGAACATCAGCCGCTGGCGGCACGGGTGGCTGCTGCTGCGCATGACCGCCTTCGCCTTTTGGAAGTTCCGGGTCGCTCTGTTCAGGCGCCACGCCGCCTGAGCGGCCGGCCGGCAGAGTGGACGCGCGCGCACGCCGCGCCCGTCCTTGCGCTGGCGGCGGCACTGGCGGCGTCCGTCGCGATCGTCGCCGCGCAGCCCGTGCGCTCCGCCTGGTGGACGTACGCGGACGCGGACGCGACGTACACGGCGGCCGGCCTGAACCTCCTCCTCGGGGAGCCGCTGCGCTACCTCGACCACCCGGGCCTGCCGCTCGAGGAGCTGATCGCCGGAGCGTTCGGCATTGGCGAGCTGGCCGACGGGGGGACTGCCAGGGAGTACGTCGACGGCCTCATGCTCGACTTCGACCGGACGCGGGCTGTCTTCCGCGGGTTGGCGATCGGCTTCTACCTCTCCGGCGCGCTGCTCTCGTTCCTGCTCGCGGCTCGTCTCTTCGGCCACTGGGGCTGGGGCCTCGCCGCCGGCCTCGCCTGGACGGCGGCCCCGGGCCTGGCGTCGATGTCGATCCAGTACCGGCCCGACGTGCCGCTGGCGGTGCTCTGCGTCGTGTTCGCATTCCTGGTCGGCAGGGCGGTCCAGACGCGCTCCGCGTCGGTCTTCCTCGCGGCCGGCTTCACGCTCGGCTTCGCCACGATGGTGAAGCTGCACGCCGCCGGCCTGCTCCCGGCGCTCATGCTTGCCGCGATCTGGCGCCACCCCGCCCCGGGCTGGCGGCGGCGCGTCGGCGAGGAGTCGAGGCGGGCGCTGCGACGGCATCGGATCTGGCTCGCGCCGGCGGCGCTGGTCCTGCTCGTGCTCGCGCTCCTCCTCAACGTGCGCCGCCTGCCCTACGAGCTGACCGGAGAGCAGTGGCTGGCGGCGCTCGGCCCGCTGCTGCTCGTCGGCGACTATCTCGGCCTCGCTCTGATCGCGGGCCGGTTGAGGGCGCCGCGGCTCGTCCGCGGCCTGCTCGACCCGTTCTACGGCTGGCTCGGCGTCGCCGTGCTCGCCGGGCTCGCGCTGCCGGTCGCGCTCTCGATCCCGGACGGGCTGCAGGCCCTGGTCTCGATCGAGAAGGGACTCACCGGCCAGGGGGTCAACGAGACGATTCCCGCCTTCAGCGCGTCGCTCGAGCAGTTCGAGCACTATCCGTTGCGCCAGGCGCTGCTCGTGTTCGTGCTGGCCGGGGTCGCGGCCGTCGTCGGCCTCGTCCGGCGCGACCCGCTGCCCGTGGTGTGGTTCGCCGGCGCGGCCGTGCTCGGCCTGATGGGCCAGGCGCGGCTCGCGGCGATCCACTACTTCGCGCCGGCGTTCGTCCTGTCCGTGCCGGCGGCCTTCTGGCTCCTGCGGCGCGCCCGCGGCGGAACGGCGGCGCTCGTCGCAGCCGCCGTCGTCGCCTACCTCGTCCTCCCCCAGCTCGACAACCGGCACTCGCGGCCCTACGACCCGCAGCTCGAGGGCGCCACGGCTCCGTCGCTGCGAGCGCTCGAGCAGCGGCTCCGGCCGGGGGAGCTGGCGATCACGCCGTCCTACTGGCCCCACCCCGACACGCGCTACTTCGACGTCGTCCTGCCCTACGTCGCGTACTCGCCCGAGTACCCGTACCGGTTCGTCTCCGACTCGCCTCGCGCGCTCGAGCTGGCGGAGGACCGCGGCCTGCGCTTCCGGTACTACACGGGCCCGCTCGCGCGCAACCTGGTCGGGCCGCAGACGCTCCGGCTCGGCGAGCTCGGCGACTACGCCGTGCAGCCGCTCGCGGACGTGCCTGATGCAGCCGAGCTGCTGGACGGGCCGGGTGTCGAGCCTGGGTAGAGTCGCCCGCGTGACCCTCCTCGAGCGCGTCGTCTATCCGGGCTTCCGCCGAGTCGACTTCCGCGGCAAGGGCCGCCTCCGCAGCCGCCTGGCCGTGCCGAGCGAGGGCCGGCGCGTGGTCGACTTCCCCGGCGGGATGCGGCTGCGGCTCGACCTCCGCGAGTCGCTCCAGCGCGACTTCCTGTTCGGGCTCTACGACCGGCACGAGCTGCGGCTCCTGCGCCGGTTCCTGGAGCCGGGCGGCGACTTCGTGGACGTGGGCGCCCACATCGGCATGTACTCGGTCGCCGCCGCGCTCGCGCTCGGGGATCGCGGCCGCGTGCTCGCCTTCGAGCCGAACCCGGACGCGCGGGGCCAGCTCGAGGAGAACCTGGCGCTCAACGGCTGCGGCAACGTGATCGTCAGCCCGGCCGCGGTGTCGGACCACGCGGGCGAGGCGCTCCTCCACGTCCCGAGGACGAGCGATCCCTCGTTCTCGAGCCTCGGAGGCGGGCGCTTCGCCGAAGGCGAGCCGCTGCGCGTGGTGACGACGACGCTCGACGACGAGGTCGAGTCGGCGGGCCTATCGCCCGCCTTCGTGAAGGTGGACGTCGAGGGCGGCGAGCTGGCGGTGCTGGCCGGGGCGGAGCGGACGCTCGGGGGCCACCCGGGCCTCCTGGTCGAGGTCGGCAACGAGAGCGCGCGCGCGGCCGAGGAGCGGCTGGCCGCGCTCGGGTACCGCGCGTTCGTCGTCGGACGGCGACGGCTCCAGCCGGGCCTCGCCTCGGCCCAGGGCACGGTCAATGCACTCTTCGTCGCTGTCTAGGAACCCGCACCTCGCGCTCGGCCTCGGCGTTGCGGGGATGCTCGCCGCGGAGGCGGGCTACCGCGCGCGCATCTCGGTCGCCTGGCTCCTGCTCGAGGGCGCCGTCGGGCTGGCCGCACTCCTCCTCGCGTGGCGGGTGCGGGAGCGGCTGCGCCTGGTGCCGCTGCTCGCGCTCGCGCTCGCCTTCCAGGCCGGGCTCGTCGCCGTCCATCTCTGGCTCGGCGCGGACGCCGACGTCGACACGTCGATCGTCTACCGGCTTCGGGGCGAGGCCCTGCTGGACGGCGAGTATCCGCGCTCCGAGTACCCGACCGGCGCGGTCCTGCTCTTCGCCCTCGAGGCCCTCACCGGCGACACGCGCGTCGCGAACGCGTTCGGCATGATCCCGTTCCAGCTCGCGACCGTCGCCGCCGTCTGGGCTCTGCGGACGCGCTGGAGCGCCTGGCTCGCCGCGCTCGTCGCCCTCTGGCCCGCGAACGCCTACTACTGGGAGTTCAAGTACGACCTCGTGCCGGCCGCCCTGCTCGCCGTCGGGCTCGTACTCGCGCTGCGGGGGCGCTGGACCTGGGCCGGCGTCGCGCTCGGGCTCGGGACCGCGATGAAGTGGACGCCCGCGCTCGCCTTCCTCGCGCTAGCCGTGTGGCTCGTCGCCTCGGGACGACGCGGCGCCGCACGAGCCCACGCACTCGCGTTTGCGGTCGCCCTCGCGCTCGTCCACCTGCCCTTCCTGATCTGGAGCCCCCACGAGGTCGCGGCCGCCTACACGCAGCAGGGTGACCGCCCGATCACGGCCGAGTCGGTCTGGTACCTGCTGCTGCGGCCGTTCGGCCTGGCGGAGCTCCACCGTCACCTGTCCGAGGGGGCGGGTGCGCCCGGCTGGGCGAACGTGGCGGCGACGTCGATCCAGGCGGCGTTGGTGCTCGCGGTTCTGGTCGCGGCCTGGCGGGTCCGCGGCAACCCGCGCGCGGCGGTGGCGCTCGCGGCGATGGCCCCCACCGTCTTCCTGCTCTCGAACCGGATCTTCAGCCCGCAGTTCCTCGTCCCGATCCTCGCCGCCTGGGCCGTCGCGGCGGCGCTGGTCGTGCAGAGCCCGCGGGAGCAGCTCGCGGTCGGTCTGGCGGCGATGGCCGCCACGGGCGCGAACGCGTTCGTCTACCCGTTCGCGCTCCCCTTCTACGACGTCACGTGGCCGATCGCCTCGGCCACGCTGTTCGCCGTCGGGTTCGGGCTAACGGGCTGGCTCGCGGTAAAGGCGGCGGCCGAACACGATCGGAGCCGCGAGCGCGAGGATCACGAAGGCGTAGAAGTAGTAGAAGATCATCGTCAGGTAGAAGAG
>JBOHAW010000354.1:0-8618 GCA_050697975.1 Gaiellaceae bacterium | reverse complement strand
CGCGTAGCAGCGCTACGCGTCGTGCCCGGACGCGCTGATCCCGCGCCGTGTCTGGGCCGTCATCCGGCCCGCGGGAATTTCCGGTCATGCATCTAAGCTAGAGGCGCGGCCGGTGGCGCTCGACGATCGCCGCGAGGTCGTGGCCGCTCGGCAGCGTCCCGTACGCGCGGCCGCCCTCGCCCGCGAGCCGCGACGCGCAGAAGGCGTCGGCGACCGCCCGATCGCCGTGGCGCACGAGGAGCGAGCCTTGGAGGACGAGGGCGAGTCGCTCGACCAGGCGCCGCGCCCGCTCCTCGTCGCGGTCGGCGAGCTCCGCCTTCACCGCGGCGAGGGCTCGGTCGAGCCGGGGCTCGGCGCCCGCCGCCAGCTCGACCTCGGCGATGACGGCGTCGAGCGCCTCGGGCGTCCGCTCGATCACCCGCAGAACGTCGAGGCAGTTGACGTTGCCGGCGCCCTCCCAGATCGAGTTGAGCGGGCTCTCCCGCACGAGCCGCGGCAGGCCCGAGTCCTCGACATAGCCGTTTCCGCCCAGGCACTCGAGCGCCTCGACGGCGTGCGGCGGCGCCTGCTTGCAGACCCAGTACTTGGCCACCGCCGTCGCCAGCCGCGAGAAGGCGCGATCGCCCTCGTCGAGCGCGCGGGCGAGCCGCATCGCGAGCACCGTCGCCGCCTCCGACTCCACGCAGAGGTCGGCAAGCACGTTCCGCATCAGGGGCTGGTCGATCAGCGGCCGGCCAAACGCGGTGCGATGGGCGGCGTGGTGGGTCGCCTCCGCGACGGCGCGGCGCATGAGCGCGGTCGAGCCGAGGACGCAGTCGAAGCGCGTCAGGTTGACCATCTCGGCGATCGTCGGGACGCCGCGGCCCTCCTCGCCGACGAGCCGCGCCCAGGCGCCGTCGAGCTCGATCTCGGCGGACGCGTTCGAGCGATTGCCGAGCTTGTCCTTGAGGCGCACGAGGTGCAGGCGGTTGCGCTCGCCGTCCGGCAGCACGCGCGGCACGAGGTAGCACGAGAGCCCGCCGGGCGCCTGCGCCAGCACGAGGAACGCGTCGCACATCGGCGCCGAGCAGAACCACTTGTGTCCGTGAAGGGTCGCCTCGCCGCCGCCGGCCGGGCTGGCGACGGTCGTGTTCGCGCGCACGTCGGAGCCTCCCTGACGCTCGGTCATCGCCATCCCGCAGAGCGCGCTCGCCTTCTCGGCCGGCGGAAGCAGGCGCGGCTCGTACGCGAGCGAGGTCAGCCGGGGCTCCCACTCGCCGGCGAGATCCGGCTCCGCCCGCAGCGCCGCCACTGCCGCGAACGTCATCGAGAGCGGGCAGCCCGTGCCCGCCTCGACCTGCAAGTACGTGACGAACAACGCCGCGCGGGCAGCGTGCGCGCCGGGGACCGGCTCGCGCCAGGGTAGGGCGTGCAGACCCGCACCGACGGCAAGCCGCAGCAACTCGTGCCAGGCGGGATGGAAGTCGACCTCGTCGATGCGGTCGCCGTAGCGGTCGTGCGTGCGCAGGACGGGCGGATGCTCGTTCGCCTGCGCGCCCCAGACGAGCGGCTCGCCGCCGAGCCGCTCGCCGAGGGCCGCGATCCGCTCCTCGGCCCAGCCTCCGCCCTCGCGCCGCAACGCCTCGACGAGGGGCCGGTTCTGGGCGAAGAGGTCGTAGCCCTCGAGCGGGGGCGGCTGGTTCGCGACGGCGTCCGGGCCGAGGACCGCCATCACGCGAACGCCCCCGCGCGGTAGACCTGCCCCGGCAGCTCACGGCCGAGCACGCCCTCGAGCCACTCTGCGACGCCGATCAGCGCATCCAGGTCGACGCCGGTCTGGACGCCCTCGCGCTCCAGCAGGTAGATGAGATCCTCGGTGGCGACGTTCCCGGTCGCACGCGGCGCGAACGGGCAGCCGCCGAGCCCGCCGACCGAGGCGTCGAGGAGCGTCGCTCCGGCCCCGAGCGCCGCCCAGGCGTTCGCGAAGCCGGTGTTGCGCGTGTTGTGGAAGTGCCCGCCGACGGGGCGCCCCAGGTTGCGGGCCTGGCCGATCAGGCTGCCGACGCGCCCGGGCGTGGCCACCCCGATCGTGTCGGCGAGGACGATCTCGTCCGCGTCCGTCAGCTGCTCGGCCAGCTCCAGCACCTGCTCGGGCGCCACCTCGCCTTCGAACGGGCAGCCCCACGCGCAGCCGATCGTGACCGTCGTCGGCCGCTCCGACGCCTCGAGGATCCCGACCACCCGCCCGACTGCCTGCTCGAGCGACGCGTTGGCGTTGCGCCGGCTGAAGGACTCGGTCGCGGCGACCGTGCAGGTGACGCGGTCGAGGGCGGTTCCGACCAGCCGCTCGTAGCCGCTGCGGTTGAGCACGAGCCCGGAGTACTCCACGCCGTCGCGGCGCTCGATCAGGGCGGCCACCTCCTCCGCGCCCCCCATCTGCGGCACAAGGTCGGGGCGGACGAAGCTGGCGGCCTCGACCCTCGGCAGGCCCGCGGCGGCAAGCCGGTTCACCAGGTCGGCCCGCACCGCCGGCGCGAGCACGCCGGACTCGTTCTGGAGCCCGTCGCGCGGGCCGACGTCGCAGAGCGTGATCTGCACGCAGCCAGCGTAACTGCGCCTCAGCGCGTCATCCGCTCCCAGGCGTCGCCGAGCACCTCGCCGAGGATGCCCGTGATCTCGTCGAACTCCGCCTGGCCCGCGACGAGCGGCGGCGAGATCTGGATCACCGGGTCGCCGCGGTCGTCGGCCCGGCAGATCAGGCCGCGGCGGAAGAGCTCGCCGGACAGGAACCCGCGCAGGAGCGTCTCGCACTCCTCCTGCGAGAACGTCTCGCGCGTCTCCTTGTCCTTCACGAGCTCGAGCGCGTAGAAGTAGCCCGCGCCGCGCAGGTCGCCGGCGATCGGCAGGTCGAGCAGCTGCGCCAGCGTGTCGCGAAAACGGTCGCCCTGCTCGGCCACGCCCTCGACGATGCGCTCGCGCTTCATGATCTCCAGGTTCTTGAGCGCGATCGCGCACATGACGGGGTGACCGCCGAAGGTGATCCCGTGGGTGTACATCGAGGTCGCCTCCAGGAACGGCTCCATCACGCGGTCGCTGACGATCACGGCGCCGATGGCGGCGTACGCGGACGACAGGCCCTTCGCGCAGCAGATCAGGTCGGGCCGGATGTCGTAGCGCTCGGAGCCGAACCACGCGCCGACCCGGCCGAACGCCGTGATCACCTCGTCCGCGCAGAGCAGGATCTCGTAGCGATCGCAGATCTCCCGCACGCCCTGGAAGTAGCCGGCCGGGGGCGTGAAGCACCCGCCCGCGTTCTGGACCGGCTCCATGTGCACGAGGCAGACGGTCTCCGGCCCCATCGCCTCGATCGTCTGCTCGAGCTCCGCGAGCAGGAAGGCGGTGAACTCCTCCTCCGTCTCCTCGAGCGGACGGTGGTAGCGGTTCGTGTTGTGGACGTGGCGCACCTCCGGCACGAGCGGCTCGAACGGCGCGCGGAGGGCGGGGATGCCGTTGATCGAGAGCGCGCCCATGGTCGTGCCGTGGTAGGCGACCTCGCGGGCGATCGCCTTGTACCGCCGCTGCGGCGTCAGCGAGGCCGCCGCCGCCGCGTCGACCTTCGTCCCGGCCTCGGCGCCCGGCGTCTGGACGCGGACGGCCCGCGCGCGCTGCTCGTTCCGGGCGGCGTAGTACTGCCGGGCGAGCTTCCAGGCCGACTCGACCGCCTCCGACCCGCCCGAGACGAAGAAGACGCGGTTCAAGTCACCGGGCGCGAGCGAGGCGACCTCGGCGGCGAGCTCGATCGCCTTCGGGTGCGCGTACGACCAGTTCGTGTAGAAGGGGAGCTCGCGCATCTGCTCGAGCGCGGCCTGCCCGACCTCCGCGCCGAAGCCGTAGCCGATGTTGACGCAGAAGAGGCCTGCGAGGGCATCGAGGTACCGCTTGCCGTTCGCGTCCTCGAGATAGCAGCCGTCGCCGCGGACGATGATCGGGATCTCGGCGTCCCGGTACCCACCCATGCGCGTGAAGTGGAGCCAGAGGTGCTCGCGGGCGGCTGCCTGGAGCTCGGCGGGCGACATGGCGGTCGCGGGATGGCTCATGCGGTTCCTTTCCGGCGTTGGACGACGACGTTGACGAGCATCAGCGTGACGGCGACGACGAAGATGGCGGAGGCGATCACGTTGATCTGCGGCGGCGCCCCGACCCGTGCCGCGCCCCAGACGAAGAGCGGGAACGTGATCGTCGGCCCGGAGTTGAAGTAGGTGATCACGAAGTCGTCCACGGACAGGGCGAAGCCGAGCAGCGTCGCGCTCAGGATCGCGGGGGCGATCAGCGGCAGCGTCACCTTCTGGAAGGTCGTCCACTCGTTCGCGCCCAGGTCCATCGCCGCCTCCTCGAGATGACGGTCGAAGCCGATCAGGCGCGCCTTGACCGTGACGACGACGTAGCTGATGTTGAACATCACGTGCGCGAGCAGGATCGTCAGGAATCCGGTCGCGAAGCGCAGGTTGAGGAACAGCGTCAGCAGCGAGGCGCCGAGCACGATCTCGGGCGTCGACATGGGCAGGAACACGAGCGTGTTGATGCCGCCGCGCCCCGAGAAATGGTGACGGACGAGCGCGAGTGCGATCAGCGTGCCGAGAACCGTGGCGGCGAGGCTCGAGAGCGCGGCGATCTGTAACGACGTGACGACGGCGTCGCGGATCCCGGGGACGTCGTCCCAGTGGATCCACTGGTCCAGCGTGAAGCCCTGCCAGACGTAGTTGAAGCGGCCCGCCGGGTCGTTGAAGGAGAAGGCGATCACGACCGCGATCGGCAGCATCAGGTACGCGAACGCGAGCATCGCGTAGGCCGTGAGCGCGTGTCGACGGACGGCGCTCGCCGTGCGAGCGCCGTCTAGCCACACGCGAGGCCGCGGCAGGGCCGCGGCCTGCGCGAGAGCCTCCTTAGGATGAAGTGAGCTCGCTCGCTTCATCCTGTGAGCTTCTCCGTGCCGACCACGCGGGCGTAGACGAGTACCGCGAGCAGAATCGCCGCCATCAGCACGAACGAGAGCGCCGCCGCGGCCGGATAGTCGATCAACTCCAGGAACTTCGACTGGATCACGTTGCCGATCATGTACTGGCGCGGCGTGCCGAGCAGTTGGGCGTTGATGAAGTCGCCGGCGGCGGGAATGAAGGTGAGGATCGTCCCGGCGACGAGGCCCGGGGCCGAGAGCGGCAGCGTCACCCGCAGGAAGGCCTGGACCCGGCTCGCGTACAGATCCTGCGCCGCCTCGATCAGGCGCTCGTCGATCTGCTCGAGGGAGACGTAGAGCGGGAGCGCCATGAAGGGCAGGACGTTGTACGTGATACCCGCGACGACGGCGACGGACGTGGCGAGCAGACGCCCGTCGCCGGCGAGCAGGTGGACGTCGCGCAGGACGCCCACGACCGGGCCCTCGTCCGCGAGGATGTTCTGCCAGGCCAGCGTGCGGATCAGGTACGTGACGAAGAACGGCGCGACGATGAAGAGCAGGAGAAGGTTCTTCCAGCGCCCGCCGCGAAACGCGATCCAGTAGACGAGCGGGTAGCTGATCAGGAGCGCGACGACCGTCGCGAGCCCGGCGTACACGAGCGAGCGCACCAGCTGGTCGTGGTACGTCGTGACCGCGTCGGCGTAGTTGCCCCAGGCCCAGTCGAAGGCGTACCCCTGCTCGAACGAGCCCGACTGGAGCGACTGATAGCCGAGGAAGCCGAGCGGCACGACGAAGAACAGCGCCAGCCAGGCGATGCCGGGCACGAGCAGCAGGTACGGCGCCAGCCAGGGGTGCCGGTGGAAGAGCGCCACTGTCGAGGGTCCTCAGGCGCCGAGCAGCGCCTGCCACTTCTCCTGGTAGTCCTGGTTGTTCAGCGCCTCGCTGTCGAAGATCACGACGCGGGAGAGCGTCTCCTCGTCCGGGAAGATCAGCGGGTTCGACGCGAGCGCCGGGTCGATCTTCGCGGCCTCTTCCTTCGCGCCCTTGACCGGCGAGATGTAGTTGACGTATGCGGCGATCTGAGCGGCGATCTTCGGGTCGTAGACGAAGTTCATGAACGTCGAGGCGGTGAAGGCGTCGCCGTCCGTCGGGATGAACATGTTGTCCGTCCAGATGTCGCCGCCCGAGTCCGGGATGTGCCATTCGAGCTCGGGATTGTCGAGCGTAAGCTGCACGACGTCGCCGGACCACGCCATCGCCGCCGCGAGGTTGCCCTTGGCGAGCGGGCCCGTGTAGTCGTTGCCCGTGAACTGGCGGATCTGGCCGGAGTCGACCGCCTTCTGGATCCGTTCGAGGGCGCGGTTGAACGAGGCGTCGTCCACCTTCGTCGGGTCGTCGCCGTTCGCCTGCATCACGAGCGCCATCGTGTCGCCCATCTCGGTCAAGAGCGTGACCTTCCCCTTGAGCTTGGGATCCTCGAGCAGCCGCTCCATCGAGGTGATCGACTCGCCGGCGACCTTCTTGTTGGTGGCGATGCCCGTCATGCCCGACTGCCAGGGGAGGCTGTAGTCGCGGTTCGGGTCGAAGCTCGGGTGAGCGAGCGCGTCCTGGAGGTTGGAGATGTTCGGGATCGCGCTCTTGTCGAGCTTCTCGACCCACCCCTTCTTGATGAGCAGGCCCGGGAAGCGGGAGTTGTCGGTCAGGACGATGATGTCGCGGTCGATGCCGCGGCCCTGGGCGAGCGGGCCCTGGATCTTCCCGAAGTAGGACGAGTTGTCGTTGATGTCCTCGAAGTACTCGACCGCGACGCCCGTCTTCTCGGTGAACTGGTCGAGCGTGGGCCGCTTCTTCGTCTTGTCGTCCACGTCGATGTAGAGCTGCCAGTTCGAGAAGCGCAGCGAGTCGGCGAGC
This sequence comes from Gaiellaceae bacterium, assembly GCA_050697975.1. Taxonomy (GTDB): domain Bacteria; phylum Actinomycetota; class Thermoleophilia; order Gaiellales; family Gaiellaceae; genus JBOHAW01. The sequence continues at coordinate 1,774 of JBOHAW010000354.1, read as the reverse complement.
TTCTTGGCCGCGGCCTCGGTCGTCGTCGACTCGCTCTCGGAGTCGCCGCCGCACGCGGCGAGCCAGGACGGAAGCGCGAGCGCGGCGCCGCCGAGTGCGGCGCGCTCGACGAGTTGGCGGCGGGTGAGCGGATGGGTCATCCCTGGTTCTCCTTCTGGCGATCGACGACGAAGGTGGCTTCGGGGCTCCAGCTGAGCGTGACGGCCGTCCCTGGCGCGGGCGGAGCCGCTCCCGCTTCGGTGTTCTGGGCATAGACGCTGATCTCGCCGGCGCGCGTGTCCACGATCACCTGGGTGGCGACGCCCACGTACGCCGTCTCGGCGACGGTGCCTGAGAGGGTGTTCGGCCCGCCGCCCGTCCCGAGGCGGATCTTCTCCGGGCGCACGCCGACGGCGACCGGGCCGGTGCGGCCGTTGACGGCGACCTGGATCTCGACCCCGTCGTCGAGGCGGACACGGCCCTCGCCGACGACGGTGCCGGGGAGCAGGTTGGACGTGCCGAGGAAGCCGGCGACGAAGGCCGTGCGCGGGCGCTCGTAGAGCTCCGTCGGCGTCCCGAGCTGCTCGATCCTGCCCCGGTTCATGACCGCGATGCGATCGGCCATCGTCATCGCCTCCTCCTGGTCGTGCGTCACGTGCACGAAGGTGAGGCCCATCTCGTGCTGGATGCGCTTCAGCTCGAGCTGCATCTGCTTGCGGAGCTTGAGGTCGAGCGCGCCGAGCGGCTCGTCGAGCAGCAGCACGCGCGGTCCGTTGACGAGCGCGCGCGCGAGCGCCACGCGCTGCTGCTGGCCGCCCGAGAGCTGGCGCGGCCTGCGCCGCTCCATGCCCTCGAGGCCGACGAGCCGCAGGATCTCGGCCACGCGCCCGCGCACCTGAGAGTCGCGGATCCTGCGCCGGCGGAGGCCGAAGGCGACGTTCTCGAGAGTGTTCAGGTGCGGGAAGAGGGCATAGCTCTGGAAGACGGTGTTGACGTCGCGGCGGTAGGGCGGCAGACCCGTGACGTCGCTCTCGCCCAGCAGGACCCGGCCCGCGGTCGGCTCCTCGAACCCGCCGATCATGCGCAGCGTCGTCGTCTTGCCGCAGCCGGACGGGCCGAGCAGGGCGAAGAAGGTGCCGCGCTCGATCGCGAGCGTGAGGTCGTCGACGGCGACGACCTCGTCGAACCGCTTCGTTACCCCTTCGAGCCGGACGTCTGCCGAAGCGGCGGGCGTTTCCGCGTCCGCCTCGATCCGCTCCCGGACCGCCATCAGTCCAGCTTGGCCATCACGTGCTTGATCTGGGTGTAGTCCTCGAGCGAGTAGACGGACAGGTCCTTTCCGTAGCCCGACTGCTTGTACCCGCCGTGCGGCATCTCCGAGACCAGCGGGATGTGGTCGTTGATCCAGACCGTGCCGAACTGGAGCCTGCGGGCGGCGTTGAGCGCGCGCGCGACGTCACGGGTGAAGACCGAGGCGGCGAGGCCGTACTCGACGTCGTTCGCCCAGGCGATCGCCTCGGCGTCGTCGGCGAAGCGCTGCACCGTCACGACCGGGCCGAACACCTTGCGCTGGACGATCTCGTCGCTCTGGCCGACGTCCGTGACCACGGTCGGCTCGACGAAGAAGCCGCGGCCCGGGCCGGCGTTCCCGCCGGTGACGACCGTCGCCTTCGACGCGCGGGAGAGGAAGCCGAACACCCGCTCCTGCTGCGACTTCGAGATCAGCGGACCCATCTCGATCTCCACGCCGGACGCCGGGTCGCCCACGCGCAGCGACTCGACCGCGGGCACGAGC
>JBOHAW010000353.1:0-6018 GCA_050697975.1 Gaiellaceae bacterium | reverse complement strand
GTACGAGGACGTGCGCGGCGCGCGCGAGCTGGGCATGCGCACCGTGCAGGCGCTCTGGTTTCGCGCCGACGAACACGCGGACGGACGCGAGCCGGACTTCCGGGCCTTCACGCAGATGGACGTGCTCAACATCGTCCGGCGCCTGAACGGCGAGCGCTAGCCGCCTCGGCCCCTACACCTCCGCGCTCCGAAAATCAAGTCTTGCGGCCGTCGGGGGCGCTCGCGCACACTACAGCCATGCATCAGACGCAGCCTGCGCGCGACGTCGTGAGCGAGCTCCCGCTTCGACCCCAGGACGAGCTCGAGTGCCGGCGCTGCGACGTCCACTGCGACAAGGTCGTCTACCCCTCCGCCTGTGTCGGGCGCGCCTGCCCGTTCCTCTACTCCTACGAGGATCACGGCCACACCTACATCGGCTGCATGCAGAAGGTGTACTCGGTCGAGATCGATCTCGACCTCCTGCGCGCGGCCGAGGCGCGGAGTGAGGGTTTCGGCGCGATCAAAGCGAGCCGCAGGCCGCTGCCGATGTGCAGGGTCGAGGTCGAGCAATGCTACGAGAGTCGCGCCGACGAGCTCGGTTGCGTCAATCCGGAGTTCTCGGAGCTGCCGCTCGGCAGCCCGACCTTCCGGATCTTCGCGCAGCTCACGGCGTAGCGCCGCTGGAACAACGCGCGCGAACGCGCTACAACAGGAATCCGTGTCTCCGTACCTCCAGTCCGCGCAGGAGCTGAAGACCGAGATCGACCGCGCTCGCGCTGAGAGCCTGGTCGACGTGTGCCTCGCCGCAGAGCGCACCGCGAAGCTCCCCGAGGGCCTGCTGCTCGCGATCGCCTCACGCGAGACGCACTGCCGCAACATCGCGGGCGACGGCGGCCACGGGCGCGGCGTGTTCCAGATCGACGACCGCTTCCACGGCGACTGGCTGCGCCGGCACGGGGCAGGGGCCCCGGGAGCCGTGCCCTCGGTCGCCGACGGAGCGGCGTACGCGGCCGAGCTCCTGAACGCCAACTTCGCCTACGGGCGCGGGAAGGGCCTCAAGGGCGACGCGCTGCTGAAGTTCGCCGCCGCGGCGTACAACGCGGGCGCGGGCGGCGCCTGGGCCGGCGTGCAGGTTGCTGGCGACCCTGATGCGCGCACCGCGAATCGCAACTACGGCGCCGACGTGCTCGAGCGCATGAGCCTCGTCCGCGGATGGATCGAGCCGTCCGAGCCGTCCGAGCCGAGTGCCCCGGACGCGCGGCCGCTGGTGACCCGCGGCTCGAGCGGGCCGGCCGTGGTCGAGCTGAAGCGGAAGCTCCGCGCCTGGTATGCGGCCAACCCGACGATCGAGATGCCTGGCTTCCGCCTCAACCCGGCGTACGGTGCCGGGGTCGAGCGCGCGGTCACGCTCTTCCAGCGTCTGAACGGGCTCGAGGTGGATGGGGTCGTAGGGCCGCAGACGTGGAACGCGCTGGACGCCGCCGACCAGCTGCACTGACTTCCTAGCTGACCCAGCGCGCGTGCAGCTCGCGCAGCGTGCGCATGTCGCCCGCGTCCGGACCCTTGCCGCGCGCCCCCCGCACCTCCATCACGGCCGGCAGGCTTTGCAGCGCCGGGTGGCCGAGAAAGACGCCGAGGCGCTCGCCCATGAGCCCCGCGCCGATGTTCTCGTGCCGGTCGCGGTTCGATCCGAGCGGAGCCTTCGAGTCGTTCACGTGCAGCACGCGCAGCCGGTCGAGGCCAATGCGGTCGTCGAGCTCCTCGAGCACACGGTCGAGCGTCGTCCGGTCGGTGACGTCGTACCCGGAGACGAAGAGGTGGCACGAGTCGAGGCAGACGCCAAGTCGCCGATGCCCGCCGAGCGCACCGAACACCGTCTCCAGCTCCTCGAGCGAGCGGCCGATCGTGCCGCCGGCGCCGGCCGAGTTCTCGAGCAGCAGCCAGGTCGTGTCGGAGCAGAGCTCCAGCGCCTGCTCGAGTGCGGGCACGATCCGCAGGAGGCCGGCCTCGAGGCCGGCCCCGAGGTGCGAGCCGACGTGGAAGACGACCGCGTCCGCCTCGATCGCGCAGGCGGTCTCGACGGTCGAGCGCAGTGTCGCCACCGACTTCTCGTACACGGCGTCGTCGGGGCTCGCGAGGTTCACGAGGTAGAGAGCGTGGGCGACGACGGCGCCGAGGCCGGTCTCCGCCCGCCGCTCGCGGAAGCGCTCCAGGTCGGCGGGGTCGTGCACCGGGAAGTGCCATGCGCGCGGGCTCTGGAGGAAGAGCTGGACGGCGTCCGCGCCGATCTCCGCCGCCCGGTCGACCGCCCCCTTGACCCCGCCGGAGCAGTGGGCGCCGAAGAGCACCCGACTACGATACTGAGGCGATGTCCGTCCGCGTCCGCATGGCGCCGAGCCCGACCGGGTTCCTCCACATCGGCGGCGTCCGCACCGCCCTGTTCAACTGGCTCTTCGCCCGTCGCCACGGCGGCGAGTTCCGGCTGCGGATCGAGAACACGGACACGAGCCGCGAGGTGGCCGAGGCGGCGGAGCAGATCCAGGAGTCGCTGCGCTGGCTCGGTCTCGACTGGGACGGCGAGGTCACGTTCCAGCTCGACCGCATGGAGCGCTGCCGGGAGGAGGCCCGCCGGCTGCTCGACGGCGGCCACGCGTACGAGGACGAGGGGGCGATCCGCTTCCGCATGCCCGACGAGGGCGTCACCGGGTGGGACGACGCGGTCCTGGGGCGGATCGAGGTCGAGAACGAGCAACTCGACGACCTCGTGATCGTGCGCTCGGACGGACGGCCGACGTACAACTTCGCCTCTCCGGTGGAGGACTGGCTCGACGAGATCACGCACGTGATCCGCGGGCCCGACCACATCTCGAACACGCCCAGGCAGATCCGCATCCTCGAGGCGCTCGGCGCTCCGATCCCCGTGTACGCGCACGTCCCGAACGTCAACGGCCCCGACGGGAAGAAGCTCTCGAAGCGGCACGGCGCCGTCTCCGTGTCGGAGTTCCGGCAGGCCGGCTACATCGCCCCCGCGCTGCTGAACTTTCTGGCCCTGCTCGGCTGGAGCTACGACGACCGCACGACGGTGATGTCCCGCGACGAGTTGGTCGACCGCTTCTCGCTCGAGCGCGTCGGCGCGAGTCCGGCCACGTTCGACTACAAGAAGCTGGACTGGCTGAACGGCGTCTACCTGCGCGCGCTCGAGCCCGATGCCTACGCGGACGCGCTCGTCGAGTACCTGCGCGAACAGGGGCACGATTGGGACGAGCGGCTGGTGCGCGCGGCGGCGCCGCTCGTCCAGGAGAAGATCGCGAGGCTGGGAGAGTTCCCGGAGTTCGCGGGCTTCCTGTTCCAGGACGTGGAGGCGGACCCCGCGCAGCTCGACGGGGGCACCGCGGTACTCGGGCCTGCCCGGGACGCGCTCGCGGCCGTGGAGCCGTTCACCGCGGAGCGGATCGAGGCGGCGCTGCGTGGCCTCGCGGAGAGTCTCGACCTGCCTCCGCGCAAGGCGTTTCAGCCGATTCGCGTCGCGGTCACGGGATCGAAGGTGTCGCCGGGGCTGTTCGAGAGCCTCGAGCTACTGGGGAAGGAGCGCTCGCTCGCGCGCCTCAGCGATGCCGCGGAATCCGCAGGGACCTAGGCCGCGCGAGCGGGTCGATCGCCCGCTGAAACGCGACCCACGCGCGGCGGCGGAACTGCGCCGTGGGGAGCGGCAATGTCGGCGGCAGGTGTGCCTCCGGCGGTGCGTCGCGACGACGCGTTTTGGACCCCCGATCAGCCATTTGCAATGAGTAAACGGCCGACCGGCGCCCGGGGTTACGTTCGGGGGTGACAGCTACACTCCCGCAGCCCCATGACTCCATCGCACACCGTTCTGATCGTCGACGACGCGGCGTCGATCCGTCTGCTGTGCCGGGTCAACCTGGAGCTCGACGGCTTCCGAGTGCTCGAGGCCGGCACGCTGGACGAGGCGCGCGCCGCGATCGAATCCGAGCACGTCGACATCGCGCTCCTCGACGTGCACATCGGCAGGGAGGACGGCTTCCAGTTCCTCCATGAGCTTCGTCGAGACCATCCCGGACTGCCTGTGGCGATGCTGACTGGGACCGCCGCGGTCGAGGAGCCGCGGCTCGCGGAGGCCGACGCCGTGCTCGGGAAGCCCTTCGAGCTCGAGGAGCTGCGCGGGGTCGTGCGGACACTCGCCAGCGTGTCGCACGGCTCCGTATAGATTTCGCCGTCGTGAGCGTCACCGCAGTCCGCACGCCCGCCGAGTACGAGAACGAGCTCCAGCGCTACCTCTTCGAGCGCTCGGAGGAAGGTAGGGCGGTGCGTGTGGGCGAGAAGGAGATCTCGGAGCAGGCCGCGATCGTCGCCCGCTACGGCGACCTCTTCAGCCGGCAGCAGCTCGATGCGCTGCGTGAGGCCGAGGAGGCGGAGTCGGGCGCCGCGGAGCGCGAGCGGCTCTACCGGCTGCGCAAGACGTGCGAGGGCGGCCTCGTCACCGCTGAGCTGGCCGAGCGAGACGACGCCCTCGAGAATGCGCTTCTCGCCGCGCGGGTGACGTTCCGGGGTGAGGAGATGTCCCTGCGCACGGCGCAGGCGAAGCTGGCCGTGATCGAGAGCTACCGCGATCGCGACGAGCTCGGCAAGCTGCACGGCGAGCGGTCCGCCGACTTCAACGACGAGCGCCTGGAGCTGATGCGCGCCGTCGCGGAGCTCGAGGTCGAGCTCGTCGGCGAGCCAGATCACGTCCGCCGAAGCGAGGAGGAGAAGGGAATCTCGCTGCGTGACCTCGAGCATGCGCTCGCCGCCGCCAGCAGGAGCGTGGCGGGCACGTGGACGGCCCTGCGTGAGCGCTGGTTCGAGCGCCTGCTCGGCCCCGAGCGAGACGACGTGCCCACGTCGAGCCACGTGGCCTACATGCGCCGCCTCTCGCCGCTCGACTCGATCTACACCCGGGAGCGGTCGGTCGAGATCTGCATGGACACGCTCGAGCGGCTCGGTTTCCAGCTCGCCGACGACCCGAACATCCGGCTCGACCTCGACGATCGCCCGCAGAAATCGCCGCGGGCGTGCGTGATCGCCTCCGACCCGCCGACCGTCGTCCACCTGATCACGCGCGCGCAGGGCGGCCTGCACGACTACCAGGCCTTCCTGCACGAGGCCGGGCACGCGCTCCACTACGCCGGCTGCGATCCGAGCCTCGCCTACACGTTCCGCAAGATCTCGCGCGATCACGCGCTCACGGAGGTGTACTCGTACATTCTCGAGGCGATCACGCGCGAGCCGGCCTGGCACGCCTCGTACTTCGACCTCTCGGACGAGCAGGCGGCCGAGAACGCGGAGGCGACGACCTTCCTCGAGGCGCTGCTGTTCCGCCGCTACACCGCCAAGCTCCAGTTCGAGCTCGACTTCTGGAGCCGGTTCGACGCGGACGGCGGGACCGCCGACGGCTACGCGGAGCGGCTGACCGAGGCGACCGGCGTCAGCTACCGCCGCGACGCGTACCTCTCGGACATGGACGCGGGCTTCTACTCGGCCGACTACCTGCGCGCGTGGATCCGCTCCGCGCAGCTGCGCGAGCACCTGATCGGTGAGATCGGCGAGGACTGGTGGCGCCGCCCCGAGACGGGCGACCGGCTGCGAGCGCTCTTCGCCGAAGGCACGCTGCCCTCGAGCGAGGAGATCGCCGCGCGACTCGGCTTCGACCCGCTCGACACGGGTCCGCTCCTGTGCGAGCTGACTGCGTAGCGGTCGAGCCCGGCAGAAGCCTAGGACGAGATGCTTATGTCGCCGTTTCGGAGCACGCCACTGCGGTTGTAGCCGCTACCGGTTTGGATGCTGAAGGCATCCTTGCCCTCGCCCTGAGTGCCGTTATCCGTCACGACGATGGTGAACCCGGTCAGAGCGCCGTTGATCTTGGCGGTGCCTGTCAACTGCGCCGAGTTTCCCGCGAGGATCAGGATCGGGCCCATGTCGAGACAGCGGACATCCGTCTTCGGCTCCGTCACCCGGCACGACCCAACGGTCCCGGTGGCGTCG
>JBOHAW010000352.1:0-8430 GCA_050697975.1 Gaiellaceae bacterium | reverse complement strand
CTCTTGAGGACGCGGCAGAACGAGAATCCGTCCATGCCCGGCATGCCGACGTCGAGCACGACGACGTCGGGTGGGCTCGCCGCGATCTTCTCGGCTGCGGCCCCCGCGCTCTCCGCCTCGTCGACCTCGATGTCGGCCACCTCGAAGCTGGTGCGAAGGAGCAGCCGCAGGCCGGGGTCGTCGTCGACGGCAAGAATGCGGATGCTCGATCCGCGCCGGCTCACGCCCGCGCCACCCGCGGCCCTCAACGACGGCGTGGCCGGCGGCTCCTCGCTGCCGACGGCGTCGACCCTCGCGAAGCGACCGATGAGGAGGGCCGCCAGGATCGGGACCGCACACCACAGCAGGGCGGCGACGACCATCCAGTCCATCCACGTTGGCACCACAGTCCTCCTCGAAGCGACACCCAGCGACAGGCTCTCGTCTCAGCATGGTTGAGGCGTCAAGCGGCAGGTTTGCGCAGGTTTCGTTTGACCGCACGTCGATTTCTCCTCCGACCTGACGGCTCGGGATGCCGGGACGTCGCTCTCCGGACGGCGCGAATCCCCCGTCCGAGGGAGCAGAATCACCCGTTCCAGGCAGGCGGCCGTTCCCCGAGCTTCCGCACCTCTTCAAAACCACGCAGGCAGTAACCGAAAGTCATATTGCTGCGTTGGATGTCCACAGGCCTTTCCACAGGCAAAAGGTCGAGAAAAGGGGAAGAAAACCATGCGGCATGCGAAGCGTCTGGCAGGCGGCCTCGTGCTCCTGCTCGCTTGTGCGACGTTCGCCGGCGCGGCCTCCGCCGGCAACGGGAACGGCAATGACGACGGCTCCCCCGGGAAGTCCGAGAACGCTTCCGGTCAGGAGAAGAAGGCGGAGGCTCCCGGCCAGGAGAAGAAAGCGGACGCTCCTCCGCCCGCACCGGCTCCGGCGGCCGCCGAGCAGCCGGCCACTGCTCCGGCGGCCGAGACCGCCCCAGGTCAGGAGAGGAAGGCAGCGCGCAAGCCCGAGGCTCCGGGGCGGGCGAAGAAGGTCGAGTCGAGGCCTGCCGCAGTGAGCGCGTCGGCGAAGCCGCTGGCCGCCTCGACCGCGACGACCTCCGGGGGCAAGTCGGCCGAGGCTCAGCACCACGTGATCATCTGTCACCGCACGGGCTCGAGCTCGAACCCGTATGTCGTTGTCAACATCAGCGTGCGTGGCTGGCTCAACGGCCATACGAAGCACGGCGACGACATCCTCCTGAAGGATCCCGCGGCGCCGGGCGAGAAGCTCTCGTCCGCCTCGTGCGGCACGGTGGCGGGCCCGTCCGGAACCGCGGCGGCCCCGAAGCCGAGGACGGCTGCGGACATGCCGCCCACGGCAGCGTCGTCGACGGAGAGCGCCTCGCTAACGGGAGGCACGGCGCCGCGGGCGGCCGGGCCGACCGCGCCCGCGGGCGGCTCGACCCCGCTGGCGGCTGCTCAGGGCACGACGCGGGTGTCGAGCGGGACAGCCGGTGTCGAGGCGGTCTCGAGGTCGGCGGGATTGGGCGGTGTGCTCGGCGCCGCAGCATCGCTCGGCCAGACGGCGACGAAGGGAGCGCTTCCCTTCACCGGCCTGCCGCTGTGGATCGTGGCGCTGGTCGGCCTCGCGCTGCTCGCGACCGGCATTGGCGTCAGGCGCTCGGCCCGACACGTCTAGCTGCAAAGATCGCCACGCGGGCGGCCGGCGCAGGCCGCCCGCGTGGCGCGTCTAACAAACCGAACCGGCCGGCGTCCCGTATAGGGCCGCATGAGACGCCTTCTCCTCCTCGCCGCGGGCCTCGCCGCGCTCGCCCTGCCCGGACCCGCGCTGGCCGACAACCCGAAGCTGCTCGGCTACGTCGGGCCCGACTTCGAGATCTTCCTCGGCGACGCGGGCGGCGCGCGCGTGACCCAGCTCGACCCGGGTAGCTACGACATCGTGATCGAGGACCGCTCCGACTTTCACAACTTCCATCTCAACGGCACGGGAGTCGACCAGCGCACCGACGTCGAGTTCGTCGGAACGGTGACCTGGACGGTGACGTTGACCGACGGGATCTACCGGTACATATGCGACCCACATGCGACGACGCTGCGCGGGAGCTTCCGGGTCGGCACGCCGCCTCCGCCTCCGCCGCCCCCACCTCCTCCGCCTCCGGCGAAGCCCGGCCGGCTGAACGCGACCGTCGGGCCCGGCTTCACGATCTCGCTCAGGACGGTCGCCGGCGCGCTCGTCCGCAGCGTGAAGGCAGGCCTGTACTCGATCCTCGTGCGCGACCGCTCCCGAGAGCACAACTTCCATCTCAGCGGCACGGGCGTCAACAGGCGGACCGGCGTCGCCTTCAAAGGCACCGTCACCTGGCGGGTGCGGTTTGCGGCCGGCAGGACCTACCGGTTCGTCTGCGACCCGCACGCCGCTCTTCTGAAGGGCAGCTTCAGAGGTCGCTGACGAGTCAGCGCGAGCGGCGGGCGTGCCGGACGAGGCCGGCCTTCGACCCGCCGGCGGCGTGGATGTCGGCTTGCCGGTCGAGCTCGGAGTTGAGCTCGGCGCCGAAGAGCAGCGCGAGCGCGGAGTAGTTCAGCCAGAGCAGCAGGACGATGCCGCCGGCGAGCGAGCCGTAGGTCTTGTCGTACGAATCGGAGAAGCTCGTGTACAGGGCGAACAGGCCCGAGAGCGCGAGCCACAGGATCGATCCGACCAGTGACCCGGGCGAGACCCACTTCCAGCCGCGCAGGTCGTCGTCGGGAGCGAGGTAGTAGACGAGCGCGAAGAACAGAAGGATGGCGGCGAACGCGATCGGCCAGCGGAGGATGGCCCAGATCAGGTCGAACGCTCCGCCCAGGTGGGCCTTCTGCGCGATCGCCGAGCCGAGCGGCCCGCCGAACACGATCAGGATGAAGAGCGCTGCCAGCACGAGTCCCGAGAGCGAGACCAGGAACGCGCCGAGGAGCCTCGTCTTCCAGAACGGGCGCGTCTCGACGCGGTCGTACGCTGCGTTGATCGCCTTGATCACCGAGCCCATCGCGCCGCTCGCCGCCCACAGCGCGCCGAACGCGCCGAGCACGAACGCGACCGCCGAAGCGCCCTTCCGGCCGGCCGCGCTCTCCTGGGCGATCCCGATCGCGTCGGTGACGGCGCCGGGCGCGACGACGCCGAGAAACTCCTTCAGCTCCTCGTAGATGCCGAGCAGGCCCAGCAGGCCGACGAGGAAGATCATGGCCGGGAAGAAGGCGAGCAGCGAGCTGTAGGCGATCTGCTGGGAGAGCCCCATCGCGTCGTCAGCCAGGAACTCCTTGAACGTCCGCTTGAAGACGGCGAGCCACTCGCCCGCGCTCAGGCGGTGCGGACCCGATGGGACTGTGCCGGTCTCGGGCCGGCGCTCAGCGGCGGTCGACAATGCGGAACCGCCCCAGCTTCGCCTCGGTCCTGCCCTCGCGGCCCCGCCGGGCGAGGAGCCGCATGGTGGCGCCGACTCCGCCGGCGAGGAAGAAGCCCGCCCCGAGCGCGCCCGCGGCGACGACCGGGAGGTTCGCGCGCAGCTTGCCGGCGACGTCCGTCGCCTCGCCGAGTCCCTCGCGCAGGTCGTCCATCGCGTGCGCGAGCTGCTCGCGCTCGGCCTCGATCTCGCGCCGGACCTGCTCGGGCGTGCGTCCGTTAGCGGTCGCCATTGGCCTTGAGCGCCTCGGTCGTGAGCTTCGCCTCGCGGATCGCCTGCTCCGGCACCGGCGGCGTGCCCCGCTTGATGCGGCCGAGGCCGACGACGCCGAGGAGGGCAGCGAGAGCGAGCAGGAACAGGGACACGATCAGGAGTGCGAGCCAGGTCGCCAGGAAGGTTGCGAGCGCCGCGGCGAGCGTGGCGAGCAGGAAGCCGAGCATGTAGACCGCGAGCACGGCGGCGACGGCGACGAGCCCGATCCCGATCCCGAGCGCGCCCAGCTTCCGCTTGAGCTCGAGCCCGGCAAGCTCGACCTCGAGCCCGACGAGGGCCTTGGCGTGGTCGGCGACCTGCTTGGCGGCGCCGCCGACGCCGGTGGGACGCGCGCCGTTAGCGGGGGTGCGCGTGGCCCCTCCAGTCGATCGCCTTGGCGAGCAGGATGCCGGCCGCGAGCGCCACGCCGAGTACGAGGAAGGGATTCGGGCCTCCCCGCCGCCCGGTCGATCGCTCGGACCGGCGCCCGAGCTGCGGGCCGCTGGGCGCGACCGCGCCCTCGCCCGGTTTCCCGTCGGTCGGCGCCTCGCCCTTCGCCCGTGCGGCAATCAGGCTCGGCTTCAGCTTGCGCACGAAGGCGGCGTCGTCGGCGAGCGCCGGCGCGAGTTTGGCCTTGAGCCCGCCCTCGGCGGCCGCCTTGTCGGCCGTCTCCTGCAGCTTGTCGGCCACGCGCTCGATCTTCTCGTCGGCGCTCACTTCTTGGTCGGCGGCGCCTCGCCGGTCGCGATGCGCCAGATCTTCGAGGCCGCGCGGCGCGCCGCCATCGTCGCGCCGGCGGCGAGCGTGGCGTAGAGGCCCGTCCACATCAGCTTTCGTAGCATCGCGCCCGAGTCGTTGCCGGGCAGCCGGTTCGCAAAACCCTGGATATTTATGCTGGCCGTATGCAGCCCGACGCCCGACCGCTTGCGAAGCCGGAACGCCAGCGGCTGATCGCGAGCGTGATCGCCCGAACGCGTGTCGGCACCCAGCTCGAGCTGCTCGAGGCGCTCGCGGCGGCGGGGTGCCGGGTGACGCAGGCGACGATCTCGAGGGACGTGCACGAACTGGGGCTCGAGAAGGCGTACGACCCGCTGGGCCGGCCCCGGTACGCGCTGCCGCCGCAGCGCGAGCGGCGCGCCGACCCGCGCGAGTCGCTCCTGCGCATCCTGGCCGAGTTCGGCCGGCGCGTGACCGCGGCCCAGAACGTCGTCGTCGTCCACTCGGAGCTCGGCTCGGCGCCGGCGATCGCCCGGGCGCTCGACCGCGTCGAGCACCCGCGGATCGTGGGCACGCTCGCGGGCGACGACACCTGCCTCGTGATCGCGCGCGACACCGCCGACGCGCGCGCCCTGGCGGCGGAGCTCGACCGGTCGCTCTCCTAGGGGCCTAGCTGCGGCCGTCGGGCAGGTCGGTCGTGTCGGGCCGGATCTCGGCGCTCGGCGGTTGCTCGCCGTGCTCGCCGAGCCGCTTGAAGTCCTCGGGTCCGAGGTCGAGCGTGACCTGCGCCACGACGATCTCCGCGACCTGCTCGGCCGGGACGTAGCGCGATCCTTTGAGAAGTCCGGGCGAGACGGCGAGGCCGTTGAAGATGTCCTTGCCGGAGTCCCCGATCACCTCGTGCACCTTGCCGAGCTCGCTGCCGTCGCGCGCCACGACCTTCCAGCCCGGCTCGATCATGAACCAGGAAACCGGATCGAGGCTCATACGGAGCGCCCGTCCACGTACCAGACGGGGCCCTGCGTCGCCACCGGGCGGGTATCCGACAGGGCTCGCAGGACCGTGACGCTGCCGCTGATCTGCTCGGCGTCGCAGCGCTCCAGGCAGCGACGCGTCATCCCGGGCGAGGCGCCGTAGCCGAAGCGGCGGGCGCAGCGGAAGCGGTAGGCCGCCCGCGCGTCCGCCCGGGCGGGATTGACCGGCGCCAGGAGGAGCGCCGCGCGCGGCAGGTGGTCGCTGGAGCGAAGCTCGACCTCGGCGTAGACGTCGCTCCAGTCGGACGGCAGCGCCGCGAGGGCCGCGTCCCAGGCGTCCGCGAGCGTGAGCACGACAGGCTCGGGGAGGGCCGCGGCCTGCTCGGTCGAGCGGAGCTCGAGCCGCCCGCGGATGCCCTCGCGGTCGAGACGGCGGACCAGGCGGCGGACGCCGTCCGGCCCCGCGGCGCCTCCCCTGCGTACGCTGGAGAAGTGAAGCTCGCCGGCCGAAAGCCCGGGCGCGAGCGGTCCGAGCAGCGCCGACGTGCGCTCGAGATCTTCCGCGGCGACCTCGAGCGACATGCGCGCGTCGTCCCAGCCATCGGGCAGCTCGCGCTCGATTCCCCGCCATTGCTCGACTAGGCGCACGAGAGTTGAGAATATCCAGACCCGTGGCCAAGGTGGCGAAGAAGGAGAAGGCGGGTGCAGTGCCGGAGGAATTGCTCCGCGAATTCTTCCGCGAGATGCTGCTGATCCGGCGCTTCGAGGAGAAGGTCGAGGAGCGTTTCCGTGCCGGCGAGCTGCCGGGCTTCCTCCACGTCTGCATCGGCCAGGAGGCGGTCGCCGTCGGCGTCTGCCGCGCGCTCGAGGAGGGCGATGTGATCGCCTCGACGCACCGCGCGCACGGGCACACGATCGCGAAGGGGACGCACCCGAACGAGGTCATGGCCGAGCTCTACGGCAAGCTCGAGGGCTGCTCCCACGGCTACGGCGGCTCGATGCACCTCTACGACGTCGAGCGGGGAAACGTGGGCGCGAACGCCGTCGTCGGCGGCGGGCTGCCCGGGATCACGGGCGCTGCCCTCGCGTTCAAGCTCCGGGGCGAGCCCCGCGTGGCCGTTGCCTTCTTCGGGGACGGGTCGACGAGCATCGGCACGTTTCACGAGGCGCTCAACCTCGCCCAGCTCTGGCGCGTCCCGGCCCTCTTCGTCTGCGAGGACAACAGCTGGGCGGAGTCGACGCCCGCCTCGCAGCACATGCCGATCACGGACATGATCGACCGCGCCACCGCCTTCGGCATGGAGGCGGTGAAGGTCTACGGGCAGGACGTCGAGGAGGTCTACGCCGCCACGCAGCGGGCGCTCGCGTACGCGCGCAGCGGCAAGGGCCCGGTCTTCATGCACGTGGAGACGTACCGGTTCACCGGGCACTACGTCGGCGATCCCCAGGTGTACCGGCCGAAGGGCGAGGCGAAGGAGGTGCGCGCAGCCCATGATCCGCTCGACAAGCTGCGCGAGCGAATCGGCCTCGACGACGGGGAGCTCGAGGCGCTCGACCGCGAGATCCGGGAGATCGTGGACGGCTCCGTCGAGTTTGCCAAGGCGGGCACGGACCCCAGGCCGGAGGATGCTCTGAAGAACGTCTATGCCTGACGCCCGGCTCGACGACACGTCCGACGCGGACATGACGGGGGTCAGACCCCGGTCCCGTGGCTGAGCTCTCCTACCGCGAGGCCGTGCGCGACGCGCTCGCCCGGGCGATGCGCGAGGACGACGACGTCTTCCTCATGGGCGAGGACATCGCCGAGATGGGCGGCTCGATGGGCGTGACGCAGGGCATGCTGGACGAGTTCGGACCCGAGCGCGTGCGCAACACGCCGATCTCGGAGATGGCGATCGTCGGAGCCGGGATCGGCGCGGCCGTCCAGGGCATGCGGCCGGTGGTCGAGGTCATGTACGAGGACTTCCTGACCCTGTCGCTCGAGCAGATCGTCAACCAGGCGGCGAAGCACCGGTACATGTCGGGCGGCCAGGTGAAGGTGCCGCTCACGATCCGCACGCAGGGCGGCGCCGGCTGGTCGCCCGGAGCGCAGCACGCGCAGCAGCTCGAGGCCTGGCTCGTGCACGTTCCCGGGCTCAAGGTCGTCTTCCCCTCGACGCCGACCGACGTCCGCGGCCTGCTGTGGTCGTCGATCTACGACGACAACTGCGTCGTCTTCTTCGAGCACAGGACGCTCTACGGGCTCAAGGAAGAGGTTCCCGACGAGCTGGAGCCGATTCCGCTCGGCCAGGCGCGGGTGCACCGCGAGGGGGAGGACGTCACCGT
This sequence comes from Gaiellaceae bacterium, assembly GCA_050697975.1. Lineage (GTDB taxonomy): Bacteria > Actinomycetota > Thermoleophilia > Gaiellales > Gaiellaceae > JBOHAW01. Next base: position 741 of record JBOHAW010000352.1, on the reverse strand, counting down.
CGTCGCGGTCGGGCGGCTCGTGCACGAGGCGCTCGCGGCGGCCAAGGAGGCGGAGGCCGAAGGCGTCTCGGTCGAGGTCGTCGACCCGCGCACGCTCCAGCCCCTGGACGAGCAGGCCGTCGTCGAGTCGGTCAAGAAGACGAACCGCTGCGTGGTCGCGCACGAGGCGGTGGTGCGCGGCGGCTACGGCGCCGAGGTGGCGGCCGTCGTCCAGCACGCCGCCTTCGACTGGCTCGACGCACCGATCGAGCGTGTGGGCGCGAGGTTCACGCCGCTGCCGTTCGCGCCGGCGATGGAGGAGTTCGTGATCCCGCACGCGGCCGACGTGCTCGCGGCGATCTACCGGACCGTGGGGCGGGCGGCCGATGGCGATTGAGGTGAAGCTCCCGCGCCTGGGCCAGGGCATGGAGTCCGGCGTGATCGTCAAGTGGCTCAAGTCCGAGGGCGAGAAGGTCGAGAAGGGCGACGTCCTGTACGAGCTCGAGACCGAGAAGGTGACGCAGGAGGTCGAGGCGGAGGCCTCCGGTGTGCTCCTGAAGATCGCGGTCGCCGAGGGCGAGGCCCTCGTCGGGGCGACCGTCGCCGTGATCGGCGAGGAGGGAGAGGATGTGAAGTCTCCCGCTCCGGAGGATTCCACGAACGGGGACGAGGGCCAGGAGGACGAGGAGGCTCAGGAGGAGGGCTCCGCGGCGCCCGCGCGCGAGGACGAGCGCGAGCGTGGCCGGGCCGCCACGGCTGTTC
>JBOHAW010000351.1:0-3503 GCA_050697975.1 Gaiellaceae bacterium | reverse complement strand
GCCCAGGCGGCGCCCGCGACGGCGGCGAGCGCCGCACCGGCGGCGGCCGTCGAGCGGTCGGCGACCAGGGTCCGCGCCACGACGGGTGACGCTACTCCTCCCGCGCCGAGCCGTCCACCGGCCGCGTCGTCAGTAGCTGAAGACGGTCGCCCCCTCTCCGATCCACTCCCACAGCGGCGTCGCGCCCGCGAGCCGCGCGTTCGGCACGAGATCGCCCTCGTTCAGCTTCTTCGTGTTGAAGCAGATCGGGCACACGAGCAGCTCGCCGCCGCCGTCCGCGTACTGCCGGAAGAGCCCCGCGAGCGGCGGACAGCCGTCGCACGCGATCGCGTCGGCGTAGCCCGGCAGCCCGATCCGCACCGCCTCCTTCGTCAGAAACATCGCCACCTGCTTGCCCTTCTCGAGGGCGGCTCCGGCGACGAGGAAGGCGATCATGACGCGCTCCGCGTCCTCGAGTCCGGTGGCCAGGTTGACTACGACCTTGCCGTTGTCGGCCATGTCGCCTCCTCCGCGTCGTACGCGTCGTGGGCGACGCGCTCGCGGATCTGCTCGTCGGTTCGCTGCATCTCCGGGTGGTCGCGATCGACATGCTCGCGACAGAGCCGGAACAGCGCGTCGTCGTCGGCCGCCTCAAAATGGTGGCCGCAGGGGCACTCGATTGCCCTCATCGTTCGTTCCTCCTCTCGGGCTTGTACGCCTTGTGGGTGGCCCCGTTCGCTCCGTACTTGAGCGCCTTCCGCCTGGTGTCCTCGAACGCCGAGCGCATGTACGTCGCGACGAGGTTGCCGGACTCGATCCCTTCGAAGCCGTGCCTCTCGAGCGTCTTCGTGTACTCCGCCTCCAGCAGAGCGCCGGCAATTCAGCCGGTCCACAGGTCGATCTTGCGCCTGCCCTCCTCGCTCACCGGCTGCTGGATGGTCACGTCTGCGATCTGGACGCGGCCGCCCGGCTTGAGCACGCGATAGAGCTCGGAGAACACCGCATCCTTGTCCGGAACGAGGTCGATCACCCCGTTCGAGATCACCGCGTCGAAGCTCGCGTCGGCGAAGGGGAGGCGCTCGACCTCGCCCTCGACGAGCTCGACGTTGCCGACGCCCAGCTCGTCGGCCGCGCGGCGCGCTTTCTCGAGCATCTCCGTCGTCATGTCGAGGCCGACGACGCGCCCTCGCGGACCGGCCATCTGCGCCGCGATCAGCGTGTCCGTGCCGGCGCCGCAGCCGAGGTCGAGCACGTGCTCGCCTGGCTCCACGCGGCCGAGCGACCACGGGTTGGCGACGCCCGCGAAGGACTCGACCGCGCTTTCCGGGACGTTCGCGAGCTCCGCGGGATAGCCGAGGTCCTCCGCCCATGCGCGCCCGGTCGGAAAGATGAAGTCCTTCTCCGGCTCCTGCGAGACCGACGCGTAGGTCCTCTTGATCTCGCTCTTCAGGAGCTCGACGTCGATGTCTACGTCAACTGCCACATCCTCCTCCCTTCTCCGGCCAGCAGCCGGTAGCCGAGGCCGCTGAGCGCCGTGAGCGCCGCGACGACCAGAATCGTAGATCCGCTGCCCAGGCTGTCCGACCCCGCGCCGGCGAGAAGCGCTCCGGCGACGAGCCCGGCGTCGCGCCAGAATCGGTAGGCGCCGACCGCGCGTGCTCGGTCGACCGGGGCGACCGCGTCGGAGACGGCGGCGAGCAGCACCGGATACACGAGCGCGGTGCCGGCTCCGAGAAGCACCGCCGCCACGAGCGAGCCCCCGAGCCCGCCGCCCGCGGCGGCGAGCAGCGCGAGCGCCGCGCCCTGCACGAGCATCCCGGCGACGATCAGCGGCTCCCGTCCGACCCGGTCCGAGAGCGCCCCGGCTGCGAGCTGTCCGAATCCCCACACGGCCGGATACACGGCCGCGACGACGCCGATCTCCGCCGCCGACCGCCCGTGCGCAGCCAGGTAGAGCGGCACGAGCCCCCACGCGAGCGCGTCGTTCAGGTTGTTCACGAAGCCGGCCTGCGACGCCGCTGCGATCACGGCGGAGCCCCGCCCCACGCCTGCGTGCCCTCGCTGCTCCAGCTGCACGTGCGCCGCCGTCTCCCGCACGGACGTGACACTCACCGTCAGGCCGGCGGCGGCCAGCACGAGCGAGCCGATCCAGACGACAGTCACCGGCGCGACGGCCGCCGCCAGCACGCCGGTCACGAGCGCCGCCGCGGCCACGCCCAGGTACCCCGCCGACTCGTTCAGCCCGAGGGCGAAACCCCGCCGTCGCTCCCCCACCAGGTCGATCTTCATCAACACGGTCATCGACCAGGCCAGCCCCTGGCTCGCGCCGAGCAGGACGTTGGCGGCGACGACGAAGCTCCAACTCGGCGCCAGGCCGATCAGGACGGGTACGGGCAGGGCGAGTCCCCAGCCGGCAACGAGCACCCACCTCCGCCCGTAGCGCTCGGCCAGCCCGCCGCTGGCCAGGTTGGCCAGCGCCTTGGCCGCGCCGAAGCCGACGATGAAGCTGAGGATCGCGCTCTTCGACGTCAGGCCGAAGTCGGACTCGCCCACGAGCGGGAGCACGCTGCGCTCGAGGCCGACCATCGCGCCGACGAGCGCGTTCAGCCCGACGAGAAGGGAGAACTGGGCGGCGTTCGCCCGCAGCCCGAGACGGAGCTCAGCCACGACGATTCGCGGCGAGGATCTCCGCCTGGCGCGCGGGCGCGGGCGGGACGCCCTCGAGCAGGGCTCCGGCGAAGCCGTCCGCGTCCTCGTAGGCCAGCATCGGGTTGTGCCGCCGCTCGAAGCCGACGGTCGAGAACGGATTGCCGGAGAGCGAGCGGCCGCAGACCGAGCCGGCGTAGTGACTCGGGTAGACCGACACGTGGTCGGGTAGCTCGAGCAACCGCCGCAGCGAGGCGTGGGCCGCGACCGCCATCGAGTGCGCGTCGCCGTTCGCATGCAGGTCCGGGCGTCCGACGTCGCCGACGAGCAGCGAGTCCCCCGTGAAGACGAGCCATGGCTCCGCCGTGCCCCGCCTCCGGTCGGCGACGACGTAGGCGTGGTGAGCGGGCGCGTGCCCGGGCGTCGCCAGCGCGCGGACGATCGTGTTTCCGAGCTCGACCGTCTCGCCGTCGCGCAGCGGACGATGCTCGAACTCGACGCCGGCCCCGGCGGGAAGGTACCCGGTGGCACCGGTCGCAGCGACGAGCGCGGGCAGCCCGGACACGTGATCGGCCTGGACGTGGGTCTCCAAGACCGCGACGATCGGGGCGCCCGCGTCCTCGGCCGTGCTCACGTACTCGGCGACGAGCGCTTCGTGCGGATCGACGACTGCGAGTACCCCGTGCGTGAGGCAGCCGAACAGGTAGCTCGCGCAGGCGGTCTCGTCGTGGAGGAACGGGCGCAGGATCATCGACTTGGCGCGACCGAGCCTACGGCCTATGCTTTCATCGATCCAGACGAAATTGACGATGGCTGTCATCGCCTGAGGAGATGGATTGAGCACCACGCTGCACGGACTCTGGGACACGACTCGGATG
>JBOHAW010000350.1:0-6484 GCA_050697975.1 Gaiellaceae bacterium | reverse complement strand
GTGCAGCACGGGCGCTCCTTCGTCGAGAGCTCGCTCGGACTCCACCACCACCGGGAGCGCGTCGTAGTCGACCTCGATCAGCGCCGCGGCGTCGCGCGCGAGCTCGCGCGTCCGCGCCGCCACGGCCGCCACGGGCTCGCCCATGTGCCGCACCTTGCCGACCGCCAGCGCGAAGTCCCGGATCGCGCTGCCCGGAGCCGGCGAGATCTGGAAGAACGGCTCCGTCTGGGCCGCCACCTCCTCGCCGATGAGCGTGCCGTAGACGCCGTCGAGCGCCGTCGCCCTGGACGTGTCGATCCGGGTGATCGCGGCGTGCGCGTACGGAGACCGGACGAACTCGACGTAGCCCATCGCGTGCCGCCTGACGTCGTCGACGAAGACGCCCTGGCCCTGCACGAGGCGCTCGTCCTCTTTCCGCGGGACGCTCTGTCCCGCCCAGCCGGGCTTGACCTCGTGCTCCTCGACGGTGAGCGGCTGGGCCGGGGCGATCGTGGTCTCGGTCACGGCGTCACCGACTTCACTGCCTCGACGATGTTCACGTAGCCGGTGCAGCGGCAGATGTTCCCCTGAATCGCCTTTCGGATCTCGTGCTCGGTCGGCTCCGCGTTGTTGTCGAGCAGGTACTTCGCGCTCATCAGCATTCCCGGCGTGCAGTAGCCGCACTGGAGCGCGTGGTGGCTCGAGAAGGCCTGCTGGAGCTGGTGCAGGTCACCGTCCCGCGCGAGCCCCTCCACGGTCTCGATCTTGGCGCCGTCGGCCTGGACGGCGAGCATCATGCAGCTCTTGATCAGGCTCCCGTCCACGATCACCGAGCACGCGCCGCAGTTGCCCGTGTCGCAGCCGATGTGCGTCCCCGTCAGCTCGAGGTCGTCGCGGATGAAGTGGACGAGCAGACGCCGGACGTCCGCCTCGTGCTCGTAGGTCTCGCCGTTGACCTCGACGGTGATCCGGGCGCTCGAGACCGGCTCCATCAGCGCCCGGCCGCCTGCTCGATCGCGCGGACGGCGAGCACCTCGGCCAGATGGCGGCGGTACTCCGCCGAGCCGTGCACGTCGGAGGGCGGGTCGAGCGACGCGCCGCGCACCGCCTCCCGGACGGCTGCCTCGTCCGGCGCTGCCGGATGGAGTGCAACCGGGACGGCCGAGACGCACCCGATGGCGACGCACGGCTCGCGGTCGAGGCTCGCGGCGGCGTTGACGATGCACGTGCCGTCCGCACCGATCGTGAGCGAGGCGAAGCCGTCGCGGCGCCCGGCCGGGACCACGATCCGCGTCAGCAGCTCGCCGGGGCCGGCGGCGGTCATGTAGACGCCGAGGAAGAACTCCTCCGCGGGCACGGTGCGCTCGCCGTCGGCGCCCGCGATCGTCATCTCGGCCCCGAGTGCGACGAGCAGCGGCGGGTAGTGATTCGTCGGGTCGCTCGAGCAGACGTTGCCCCCGATCGTGCCCCGGTTCCGGACCTGGACGTCGGCGATCTGGGCCGCGACCTCGGCCAGGATCGGCCGCCCCTCGCCGACCTCCGGCGATCCCATCAACTGGGCGTAGGTGACCATCGCGCCGAGCTCGAGCCCCTTCTCCGTGCGCCGGATCTGGCGCAGCTCGTCGAGGTCGATCAGGTCGACGAGCACGTCGGGCGAGGCCGCGCGCGCCTTCATCACGTTGATCAGCGTCTGCCCGCCGGCGAGCGCGCGGGCGCCGTCGTGGGCGCCGAGCAGCCGGACCGCCTCCGCCACGCTCTGGGGGCGCGCGTATTCCACCTCGCTCAGGAGCATGCGAGGATTTTGATCAAATCTCCGCGCGTCCTGTCAAGATCACGCGGAGAGTGGAGCGGATGGGCTACGACGCCGTCTTCGTGGGCAGCGGGATCAACTCGCTCGCGGGGGCCGCCCTCCTCGCGAAGGCAGGCTGGCGCGTGTGCGTGCTCGAGCGCAACGACTGGCTCGGCGGCGCGATCAGGACGGCCGCGATCACCGTCCCGGGCTTCCGGCACGAGGTGTTCTCGAGCTGGCACCCGCTCTTCACCGGCTCGGCCGCCTACGAGGAGCTCAAGGACGAGCTGCACGCGCGCGGGCTCGAGTACCTGAACACCGACCTGCCGACCGCCTCGCTCTTTCCCGACGGCTCGAGCACCTTCCTCTCCACCACCCTCGAGGAGAACGTGGCCGAGTTCGCCCGCCACGCGCCCGGCGACGGCGCCGCGTGGGAGCGCGTCCACACAGAGTTCATGCACAACGCCGATCTCGCCTTCGGCGTCCTCGGCACCGAGCTGTGGTCGCCGGCCGGTCTCGCGCTCGGACTCAAGGCTTACCGGCGGCTCGGCCGCGAAGGGCTGCTCGAGTTCTCGGGCAACGTGCTCTCCACGTGCCGCGACTGGCTCACCGCCACCTTCGAGTCGGAGGGCGTGCGCGGTCTGCTCGCACCCTGGGTGCTGCACACCGGTCTCGGGCCCGACTCCGCCGCGTCGGGCTTCATGACCCAGGTGATCGCGGTCGCGCTCCAGCTCGGCGGGATGCCGGTGCCGCGCGGCGGCGGCTCGCAGCTCGTCGAGGCTCTTGTGCGCTTGATCCGCGATCACGGCGGCGAGGCCGAGACCGGCAGGGACGTGGAGCGCGTGCTCGTCGGCGAGGGAGGCGCCACAGGCGTTCGGCTCGCAGACGGCGAGACCGTGACGGCCGAGCGGGCCGTGATCTGCTGCGTCACGCCCACCCAGCTGTACGGCCGCCTGCTCGACGACGGCGTCGTGTCGGCGCGCGTCGCCGAGGCCGGCCGGAGCTTCCGGTACGGACGGGCGGAGATGCAGGTTCACCTCGCTCTCTCCGAGCCGCCGCGCTGGGACGGCGACGAGCGGCTCGCACGCACGCCGATCGTGCACGTGACGCCCGGGCTCGACGGCGTCTCGCGGGCGGTCAACGAGGCCGAGCGCGGCCTGCTCCCCGCCGAGGCGACGATCGTGTGCGGCCAGCCGATGGCGGTCGACCCGTCGCGCGCGCCCGAGGGGTCCTGGATCTTCTGGATCCAGCTCCAGGAGCTGCCCTCGCGGCCGAAGGGCGACGCCGCCGGTGAGCTCGACGTCGGCGGCGGCACGTGGACGGAGGAGCTGGCGGAGCGCTACGCCGACCGCATCCAGGCCCGCCTCGCCCGGCACGTGCCGAATCTCGACGCGGCGCTCCTGAAACGGGTCGTGATGTCGCCGGCCGACCTGGAGGCGGCCAACGTCAACTTCGTCGGCGGCGACATCTACTCCGGCTCGTGCGCGCTCGACCAGAACCTCGTCTGGCGGCCGCTGCCGAGCCTGCCGGGACACCGCACACCCGTCCCGAAGCTCTTCCACATCGGCGCCAGCACGCATCCCGGCCCCGGTCTCGGCGCCGGCTCCGGCTACCTCGTCGCACTGGAGCTCATGAAGCCGCCGCTCCGGCGCCGGCTCGCTCGGCGGCTGCCGCTCGTCGGCGATCGAGCGTGAAGGCGTCGATCAGCGAGATCTCGACGCCGGCCGCAAGCTTCACAGACGACCTCGGCGCATACGCCGCGGCCGGCTGCACGGGAATCGGCATCTGGGAGTTCAAGCTCGGGGACGACCGTGCCGGCCGGGAGGCGCTGCGCGCGAGCGGCCTCGTCGCGACGAACTGTGTCCCGGCGGTGCCGTTGATCCTGCCCGCGCCCGGGTTCGAGGAGCCGGCGGAGCCCGAGGCGCGCATCGAGGCGATCGAGCGCTCGATCCGCCGCTTGGCGGCGCTCGAGCCGGACTGCGTTCTCTGCCTCACGGGGCCGGCCGGCGACCGCGACGAAGCCGAGGCACGGCGGATCGTCCTCGAGGGACTGCGACGCCTCGCCGACGCGGCCGAGGCGGCGGGTGTTCGCTGCGGGCTCGAGCCGGTGCACTCGACGCAGCGCAAGCTCTTTTCCTTCGTCACCTCGATTCCCGAGGCACTCGCCCTCCTCGACGAGGTCGGCCGCCCGTCGCTCGGAATCATGTTCGACACGTATCACCTCTGGGATACGGCCACGGTCTACGAGGACGTCGCGCAGCACCTCGACCGCTTCACCGGCGTGCACGTGGCGGACTGGCGGCGCCCGACGCGCGGACCGAGCGACCGCGTCCTTCCGGGTGACGGCGTGGCCGACCTCGTCCGGCTGCTCGGTGCGCTCGACCGGGCCGGTTGGGCCGGTTTCTACGACATCGAGATCTTCTCCGACGTCGCGCTGCCGGATTCGCTCTGGCAGCTCGACGCGCGCGAGCTCGCGCCGCGCGCGGTCGCCGCGCTCGAGTCGGTCTGGGAGGCGCGAGCCGTCTAAACGGGACCAAAAAATTCGCCGAGCCGGTTTCACTTTCGTCCACCACTCCGACTGACCTTCCGCTTGCGCGTACTGCCGCCCGGTGTGGCTTCGACCTAGTTGCGCTCCGTGCTCGGCGCAAGGGCAATCTAGGGGACCTGCCGGCGAGGGGCAAGGCCCCAGTCAGACAAAGTTCACGCAATTTGCGCATGTCGCCATCGAGGGCAACGGGACAAGCGTCTTACAGCGGGCGGCGGTAGCGAAGCGCCACGACGATCGTCGCCGCGATCACGATCGCGGCGACCGCGTTCGGGACGATCAGGGCGAGGTTCGCGGCGGCGAACCCGTATGCGAGCCAGAGCAGGAAGCCGACGAGGAGCACCAGGAAGTAGGCGATCGAGATCCCCTTCGAGCTCCGGTGCTCGACGATCTTCCGGATCTGCAGCACCGGGCCGAGCGCCATCGCGATCGCCCAGGTGGCGGCGATGAGCGCGAGCGTGGATTCCATGCGAGCGACCTCCTCGGAACGGAACGACCGGACGCCCGAGGAAGGCGTGCTCGGATCGACGATCCGCGGGCACGAGCACGCCCGGCGATCGTACCTGGGATCAAGCGATGGCTACGCACACGCTAGGCGAGGTTCCCGGGCCCGAGACGCCAATCCTGTGAAATTGCGCTACCTTGGGAGAGCGCGTAGACCTAACGCGGAAGCCGCCGAGGTTCCACCGCACCTCCTCCTCGACTCCCACACCGGGCCTGAGTGCACCGGAGAGCGTTCGCTCTCCGTGTGACTCCGTCGAGAAGGAGAGATGGCGATGACAAGGTTCCTCCACTGGCGCAAGATGACCTGGGCGATCCTGCTCTGGAGCGGGGCGATGCTGACCTGGCTGATCGGTTCGGTCGCGTTCGCATCGGCTAAGGACTGCGCCACCGACTTCGGCGCGACGTCCGGCTTCCTCACGAAGCAGGCATGCCTCGACGCGTCGAGCGGCGGGAGCGGACTCGGCGTCCTTCTGATCTCGTCGCTGTGGTTTCTCGGCGTCGTCGTTCTGAGCCTGATCTGGTTCACGACCCGGCCACTCTGGCGCCAGGGTCACGGCGCGCGGCTTCGGCGTCTGCGCTCGGTCGAGATCCCATGGGTGCCGCGGCATCTGACCTAGCAGAGCGGCAACCGCCGCGAATCGCGGAAAGGAAAGGCCTAAACAGTAAGCGTTCAGGTGCCCCGCGATGTCAGGCGAGTGTGGGGATTGGGTCGCCGCGGATGCTGGCGCTGATGACGTCGGCGAGGTAGGTGAAGAGCGACCGTCTTTGTAGGCGGCAGGTAACCGAGGCGGAGAGCAGACGTTCGATCGTGCGCTCGCCCTGCTCGGATTGGCTGCCGAGCGAGAGCTTGCGGTAGATGACGGCGCCGCGGAGGCCGCGTTCGGCGTGGTTGTTGGTCGGCTCGACGCCGTCGGTGTGGGTGAAGTTCCACAGTGCGGGCCAGCGCTTGAGCAGGTTCTTGGCGAGCTGCCGGTGGTATTTCGTTCTCGTGCTCGTGCGGGCCGCGTGCTCGAGCATCGTGCGGAGCTTGTCCTGGAGCGGCGCGGTCTGGGCTTGGAGGCGGTCGCGGTCGCCGTCTTGTTGGTAGCTGTCCCAGGCGGCGAAGAGGTCGTGGGCGATCGCGAGGCCGCCGCATCCGAACGCTTGTTGCTCGGCCAGGCCTTCGCTGTGGGCGGTGAAGTCCCTGAGCAGGTGGGCCCAGCAGAGCTGCCGCTGGCTGGGGTCGAGGTAGTCGTAGCCGCGCCAGCGGTCCGAGCAGACGATCCCGGCGAAGCGCTCGCCGAGCAGCGTCCTGGCCTCGAAGGCGTGGCGGCCGGCCGCGATCCGAAACACCGCGGTCTGGCTGGTGAGGGCGCCCCATAGCGTCCGGTTGCCGCCGGCCGTCTTCCAGCCGGTCTCGTCGATATTGACGACGGAGGCCGACTTGATGCGCTGCTCGAGCTGCGTGTACGGCCCGGCGAGCGCCTCCCCGGCCCGTTGGACGACCTTGTCGACCGACCCGGTCGACAGCTCGACCCCGAACAGCTCCCGGGCGAGCTCGGTCGTGTCGCGGCGCGAGACACGATTGCGGACGGCGAGCGTCACGACCGCGGCCTGCAACCTCGGGCCGAACGCCGACCGCGGCACCTCGCGGGAAAGCTCGGCGCGGGTCCGGCTGGCGCAGGCGG
>JBOHAW010000349.1:0-15381 GCA_050697975.1 Gaiellaceae bacterium | reverse complement strand
CCGCCGCCCGGCGCACTCGCGGCAGCGCTCGACGGGCCAGGCGGTCGGGGCGCCGCAGCGGTCGCAAAGCGGCGGCCGTAACCGCGGTAGCCGCTCGAGACACGAGCGACAGACGAGCTCGCCGGGGGCAGCGCAGATCAGGCAGCGTTGGGGGAGGAGCAGATCGAGAATCCCGGCGCCAGGCTAGTGCCGCGCGGGGCTCAGCACCGTGTCAGCTCTGTGCCGACTCGGTGAAGATTCGGTCCGCCTCCTCGAGCGTCTCGTGCGAGCCGATGTCGTACCAGACCCCGGGGACCGTCCACGTGTACACGGGCGTCCGGGTGTACAGCCATTCCACGAGGCGGCCCGGCTGGTCTGGGTTGTTGCCCTCGGCGAGATACCGGCGGACGAGCGGCAGCGCCGAGCGCGGATAGAAGTAGAGCGCGATGCCGGTGAGCGTGCTCGTGGGCCGCTCCGGCTTCTCCTCGAAATACGTGATCCGGCCGTCCGCGTCGACCGTGATCGCGTTGTACCTGCGGATCGCCTCGAGGTCGCCGACGTCGTAGACGGCGAGCACGGGCGCGTCCCGCTCGCGGCAGGCTCGGCCGAAGTCCTCGAGGCTGTCGCTGAAGAGATTGTCGCCCGCGACGACGATCAGGTCGTCGTCCAGGCGCTCCCGTGCGATCACGAGATCGAGGTCGCCGATCGCGCCGAGCTTGCCGGCGTCGTCCGTCGTGCCGTCGTCGATCACGGTCACCTCGGCATCGGGGTAGGTCGCCGCCCAGTCCCGGAAATGCCTCGCGAACTTGGAGTTCGTGACGACGTAGATCGTGTCGAGGCCGATCGGCGCGAGACTCGAGAGGAGGTGCTCGACCAGCGGCTTCGCGCCGACCGGCAGCAGCGGCTTCGGCCGGTCGAGCGTGAGCGGGTAGAGCCGCGTCGCGTAGCCCGCTGCGAGCACCACGACGTTCACGCGGGCACCGCCGCCCGCAGCGACTCGGTGTACGGCGCGCGATGCACGCCGTCCTCGGTCACGATCGCCGCGATCAGCGCTGCCGGGGTGACGTCGAAGGCCGGGTTACGCGCCGCGAAGCGGGTCGAGACCTCGGCGGCGGCGCGCTCCTCGATCGGGATCCCCTCGCCCGACGGCGTGTCCAGGTCGACCGTCGAGCTGGGCGCGACGACGTAGAGCGGCAGCCCGTGGTGGGCCGCGAGCACGGCGAGTCCGTACGTGCCGATCTTGTTCGCGGTGTCGCCGTTGGCGGCGATCCGGTCGGCGCCGGTGACGACGCAGTCGACCTCGCCGGCGGCCATCAGGGCGGCGGCGGCGGAGTCGGCGATCACGGTGTGCGGAACGCCGAGCGTCTCGAGCTCCCAGGCCGTCAGGCGGCTGCCCTGGAGGAGCGGGCGCGTCTCGTCGACGAAGACGTGGCGGACGAGCTCTCGCTCCCAGGCGAGGCGGAGCGCGCCCACGGCTGTGCCGTAACCTCCGGTGGCGAGACCGCCCGCGTTGCAGTGCGTGAGCGCCCGCGTGCCCGGCGCGAACAGCTCGGCCGCGTGCGCGGCCATGCGCCGGCAGCGCTCGACCTCCTCCCGGTGCAGCTCGCGTGCCCGCTCGGCCGGGTCTCCCTCCCAGGCCCGCATCTGCTCCAGTGCCCAGGCGAGATTGACCGCCGTCGGACGAGCCTCTGCGAGCACGGCCGCCGCCTGCTCCAGGTCCTCCCCGCCCTCGGCCGCGAGCGCGTAGCCGTACGCCGCAGCGATCCCGATCGCCGGCGCGCCTCGCACCGCCATCGACCGGATCGCCTCGGCCACCTCGGCGGCGCTCCGGCACACGAGGTCGACCTCCTCGTCGGGGAGCCGCCGCTGGTCGAGCAGGACGACGCGGTCGCCTTCGAGCCGGACGATCCGTTCGGGGGCCAGCTCAGACATGGCCGGGGTCTGACCCCGGCTAGGTGCCCTCGTCCCAGGAGGCCAGGTACTTCGCCTGCTCGTCCGTCAACGCGTCGATCTTCACGCCCATCGTCTCCAGCTTGAGCCGTGCGATCTCGTTGTCGATCTCCTCAGGCACGACGTAGACCTTGCGCTCGAGCGTGCCGGCGTTGGCGATCGCGTACTCGGCCGAGAGCGCCTGGTTGGCGAAGGACATGTCCATGACCAGCGCGGGATGGCCCTCGGCGGCCGAGAGGTTCACGAGCCGGCCGTCCGCGATCAGGTACAGGCGACGCCCGTCGCCGAGCGTGAACTCCTCGACGAGCTCGCGAGCCTGACGCGTCTCGACAGCCAGCGACCGGAGCGCCGGAATCTCGATCTCGACGTTGAAGTGGCCCGTGTTCGCGAGGATGGCGCCGTCCTTCATCCGCTCCAGGTGCGGGCGGTTGATGACCGACTTGTCCCCGGTGGCGGTGCAGAACAGGTCGCCCACCTCCGCCGCGCGCTCCATCGGCAGGACCTCGAAGCCGTCCATCGCCGCCTCGAGGGCGCGCATCGGGTCGACCTCCGTCACGATCACGTGCGCCCCCATGCCGCGCGCGCGCGAGGCGACGCCCCGCCCGACCCAGCCGTAGCCGGCGATGACGAACCGCTTGCCGGCGAACAGGACGTTCGTCGCGCGGATGATCCCGTCGATCGTCGACTGCCCCGTGCCGTACCGGTTGTCGAACATGTGCTTCGTCTTCGCCTCGTTCACCGCGATGACGGGAAAGCCGAGCGCGCCGTCGCGCTCGAGCGCCTTCAGGCGGATCACGCCGGTGGTCGTCTCCTCGGTGCCGGCGATGATGTCGCCGAGCTGCTCGCGGCGGTGCGAGTGGAGCACGCCGATCACGTCGGCGCCGTCGTCCATCGTCAGCTGCGGCTTGTGGTCGACCGCAGCCTCGATGTGCCGGTAGTAGGTGTCGTTGTCCTCGCCCTTGATCGCGAAGACGGAGATGTCGTACTCGTCGACGAGGGCCGCGGCCGCATCGTCCTGCGTCGAGAGCGGATTGGACGCGCAGAGCACGACGTCCGCGCCGCCCGCCTTCAGCGTGCGGGCGAGGTTCGCGGTCTCGGTGGTGACGTGGAGACAGGCCGAGATGCGGAAGCCGGCCAGCGGCTGCTCGCGCTCGAAGCGCTCGCGGATCGCGGCCAGCACCGGCATCTGCCGGTCGGCCCACTCGATGCGGCGAACTCCCTCGGTGGAGAGAGCGAGGTTCTTGACGTCGAATCGTTTGGTGGTAGCCATTCGCGGCAGTCTACTGACGCCCGCGCCCGTACCGGTCCTCGAGGCGGACGATGTCGTCGAGGTGCGGCGTCGAGACCTCGAGCACGTGCGTGTCCTCGAGCGCACTGATCCGGTGGACGGTGCCGGGCCGGAAGCGGAAGGCGGCCCCCGCGGCGATCACCTCCGAGTTGAGGATGCTCTGGCCGGGCGCTCCGAGCTCGAGCTGGGCACGGCCGTCGAGGATGTACCACGACTCGTCCTTCACGGTGTGGAACTGGAGGCTCAGCGACTCGCCGGCCTTCACGAAGAGGATCTTCCCGCAGTACTCCTCGCTGAGAGCCCAGATCAGCTCGTGACCCCAGGGCTTCTCCACCCGCTGGGTCTCGAACGCGAAGGCATCGAGGCTGTTCATGTTCGGAGAGGAGAGGGAGCCGCCCATCAGGGCGATCCTACGCCGCAAGAAACTCCGGATGGGCCGCTACGTATTCCTCCGCCAGACGGAGGTCTTTGGGCGTGTTCACGGTCAGCCAGAGCCCCTCGTGCCGGTAGCCGTGCAGCCGGCCCTCGGCCGCGAGAGACGGGAACGTCGTCGTCTCGTGGTCGCCGCGCTCGGGCAAGCGCTCGAGGGCCTCGACGTCGAGAACGTAGACGCCGACGTTGACCCAGTAGGGCAGGCGCGGAGCCTCGCGGAAGCCGGTCACGACGTCGTCGTCGGTGAGATCGACGATGCCGAAGGCCGAGCGGAGCGGCGTGAGCGTGATCGTCGCGGCCGGGAGGCGCTCCCGATGCCGGGCCAGCAGCGCGGAGACGTCGACGTCCAGCAGCTCGTCGCCGTTCAGCGCGAGGACGGGACCGCTCTCCGCGCGAGCCCGGGCGGCGAAGCGCAAGCCTCCGCCCCGGCCGAGCGGCTCCGGCTCCGCCACGGGCACGATCTCGACTCCGAGGCCGGAGAGCTCGTCGACGAACAGGCTCTCGCTGCCCGCGGCGCAGCTGACGATCACGCGCCGGACGCCCGCCCGCGCGAGCTGACCGACCTGGTAGGCGGCGAGCGCCCTGCCGGCGATCGGCACCAGGGCCTTCGGCCGGCCGCCCGCGGCGTCGCCGAGGCGCTCGGCCTTTCCGCCCGCGAGGATGATCGCCTCCACTAGCGTTCGAGCTGCTGCCGCTCGCGCTCCTGCGCCTCCGGGAGCGCCGCGAAGGGAGAGCTCGCTCGGCCGATGCCCTCGTACGCGAATCCGGCCGCTCGCGCGTCGGCAGGATCGAGGAGGTTGCGACCGTCCACGATCAGCGGATTGCGCATTGCCTCGCGCACCTCGGGCCTCGCGAGCGTGCGCAGCTCGGGCCACTCCGTCACGATCACGGCCGCGTCGGCGTCCTGCACCGCCTCGAGCGGCGTCTCGCAGACCGCGACGCCGCCGAGCAGCTCGCCTGGACGTGCGACGGGATCCCAGGCTCGCACCTCGGCGCCCTCGGCGAGCAGGCGCGAGGCGAGCACGATGCTGGGCGCCTCGCGCATGTCGTCGGTATTCGGCTTGAAGGCCAGCCCGAGCAGCGCCACCCGCTTCCCGCGCAGCTTGCCCAGATGCTTCTGGAGCTTGGCGATCACCCGCTTCTTCTGCAGGTCGTTGACCTCGATCACCGCGGTCAGGAGCTGGAAGTGGTAGCCCGAGTTGCTCGCAAGCTGCTTGAGGGCGGAGGCATCCTTTGGAAAACAGTTGTGAACCACCATGCCGCCGGTCGTCACGAATGTCTCGGCACCTGGCACCTCGAGTGAGTAGACCATCCCCTCGAACTCGCTGCGACGCAGATCGTTGACGCGCACCCACGCGGCATTCGCCTCCCGGCGCCGGTAGCCCGTCGGCGCAATTCGCTTCGACTGGCTTCCGAGCGAGCGGCTGATGGCGGCGTGGCTGCGCGCGGGGACGAGGTCGAGCAATTGCTCGACCTGATCGGCGCCGGAAACAACGAGCCAGTAGGTATCGCACGTGGACTTCGCCGTACGCCCCACCTTCAGTCGCGCGACGATCCCGAGCTCGCCGAGCAGCCGCAAGATTCCGTCGGCGAGCACGCGGCTCACCGTGCCGTACTCGAGCACGACGCTCGGACCGCCGGCGACGAGCGACCAGGAACCGTCGCCGACCCAAAGCCCTGACAGGAGCGCGCGCCGATGCGATTCCGGCGCATCCCAGATCAGGTCGGGGAGACGCTGCTCGTAGCAATTGGCACCGAGCCCGAGCGTCCCGAGCCACCAACCGGCCAGAAGCCGTGACGAGATCGACACGCACGTGGTCGTCGGTTTGAAGCGGACGTCCGCCTTGACGCCGTTGAGGCGCCAGAAGCGAACTACCTCCTCGACGAGATCGTTCTCGTCGCGTGGATGGAACGACCACTGCAGGCGACTTCGCCGGCCGTCCCGCGTGCAGTGACCTTCGGCGACGTACAGGCCGACGACGCGCCAGAAGCGTTCGTCCGCCGTGATCCAGGCCGATACATAGGTGCCGTTCCTCGCAGTGCCGAGCGAACCTCCGTCAAGCGGGAGGCCGAGCTCGTCGTGCTCGTGGAGCCGGAGCGACCCGAACCTCGCGATGTCGTTCGCGCGGATGAGCGCGCCGCGAGGGTGATCGAGCTTCTCGATGTGCGCTCGAATCCCCGGTGCTCCGAGCGCCATCAGCGATGAGGGCTCGGCGCGGACGATGACCCCTCTTCGATCCAGTCCGGCGCGATCCAGCCCGGCGAGGACGGGAAGGCGAGCATCGAATCGGCTCCGAGCCGGCGCCCGCTGGGCGATCGGCAGCCAGTCGCTCTCGGTCAGCTGCTCCGCGGTCTTGATGCACTCCGTGCCGTCAGCATCCGAGACCGCGAATGGATGATCCGGCGTGCACCGCACGCGCCGACCCATCTTCGTCCGCACCTGGAGGATGTCGCCCGCGTACGGACGCCGCGTCGCCACCGAGACATGCAGGAATTCCGGCGCGGCCGCATCCCCGCGCCAGCTCAGAACGGCGAGATCGTCGGGCAAGGCGAACTCCATGTCCTCGTCGCCGTCCGCCAGCTCGTCGAAGAGCTGCTCGAGTGTGACGAGCCGCGTGCGGCCGTGCCGGCGCACGATCACCGTCTCCTCACCGACCAGACAGGAGCCGCCGTAGCCAATCCCCGCGCGCAGGAAGTGCGGCCCCAGGCGAGGATCGAGGCCGACGCCGCGCGCGACCTGCTCCACGTCGGCGCCGACGAGCTCGCAGAGGTTGGCGATCTCGTTGATGAAGCTGATGCGCGTCATCAGGAACGCATTCGAGGCCAGCTTGACCATCTCGGCCGAGGCGACGTCGGTGCGCACGACGGGCGCCTCGATGCCCGCGTGCAGGCGCTCGACGGCGTCCCCGTCCGCCTCCTCGAAGGCACCGATGACGATCCGGCTCGGCTCCATGAAGTCGCGAACCGCGGTCCCCTCGGCGGTGAACTCGGGGTTCGAGACGTAGCCGACGTGCTCCAGGCCCCGGGCGTCCAGAGCGGCACGCACCTTCTCACCGGTTCCGACCGGCACCGTGCTCTTCATCACGACGGTTGCCTGCGCGCCCACGCGGGGCAGCTCGTCGATCACCGTCCAGACCGCCGACAGGTCGGCGTCGCCCGAGTAGGTCGGCGGCGTGCCGACGCAGATGAAGACGGCGTCGGCGCCGTCGACCGCCTCGCCCACGTCGAGCGTGAAGCGGATGCGCTCGGCGTTGCGCTCGAGCAGCTCGGCCAGGCCGGGCTCGAAGATCGGGATCTCGCCGCGCTCGAGCCCGTCGATGCGCTCGGGCACGACGTCGCGCACGACAACGGTGTGGCCGAGCTCGGCGAGGCAGACGCCGGTGACGAGGCCGACGTAGCCCGCACCGAACACGCCGACCGTGGACCGCTCCGCTTTCACGCTCATGGAACCTTAGTGCCAAGGGGTCGCAGGCCCTTGGCGATCGCGAGCATGGTCTCATTCGAGAGCGAGTTGAGGACCGTGTTCACGACCCAGTACGTGGCCCCGCCCTCCCGCAACACGACCATGTGCAGCTTCGGCCCGGAGTAGTGGAGCTCGTACCGGCGGCCCTTGGCCTTGACGACCGTGTTCGGCTGGGACAGGATGGGCGCCTCGTCCCAGTCCGTCATCTGCACGCCCCAGAACTCGCTCGCCCCCGTGCTGAAGACCAGCCGCACGGCACGCCGGCCGCCGACCCGGTAGACCCGCATCGGTGTCCGGCGGTCGAGGAACGAGGTCTTCTCGATCACCGTCGGCACCTGGAGCGGGAAGGGCACCTGCCTCCGCGCAGAGAGCAGGATCGCCAGCGCCGCGTCGGGGTTCTTCACCACGGCCGCCTCCTGGCGTGCCGGCGTCTTGTCGACGGGCGTCGGCGCGAGCGATCCGTTGAAGGTCTGGCCGACCACGACCACGAGCAGCGCGCCGCCCGACATCGGCACGATCTCGGCGGGCACCGGCTCGACGTCGGCGGAGCCGAACAGCCTCGCGACCTTGTTCGCCGCCAGCACCGCATCGCGCTGCTTCGGGTCGAAGTAGACCTTCGTGTGGAAGTAGTCGTTGCTGGGCGCGTTCGCGGGGGCGTTGTTCGGCGGAGTCAGCGTCCGGTAGCCGAGCTTGCCGAGCAAGAACGAGCCGTTGGCGGCGGCGCCGGGCACGCCGTTGCCGTTCAGCACGACGATCGACACCTCCCGCGGGGGAGGCGCGGCCGGCGTCTTCGGCCTGCGGCCGAGCGCGACGTTCGTCGCCTTCGCAGGCGCCTCGACGTCGGGGTTCGAGAACTCCTGCACCGCCGCCTGGACGTTGGCCGGGTCGATGGAGAGCTCCGCGTACCCCGTCAGCCCCTCGAGCTTCGACTGGAAGACGTTCCCGGCGGGAAGCTGGTAGGCGAAGAGCGCGTACGACCAGACGGTCTTCTTGTCGAGCGCCTCGTCGCCGGCGACGCCGACCTCGACGTTGTCGGTGATCGTCTTGACGATCTTGGGGATGTTCGTGGGCGAGAACGAGCTCGTCACCGCCTCCCGGAACGCGCTCACGAACTGCTGCTGGCGCGCGAGCCGGTACAGGTCGGAGTCGGAGTGCCGGTAGCGGACGAAGTCGAGCGAGTCCTGCCCGTTCAGCTTCTGGTAGCCGGGCTGGAGATCGATCGTGGCGAACTGCTCGAACCCCGAGGAGTTGTCGTTGAAGTAGCGCCGGTCGACGTCCACCCAGACTCCGCCCATCCTGGCCACCATCTGCTTGAAGCCGCGGAAGTTGACGGTGATCAGGTAGTTGACCGGCAGGCCCGTGAGCGAGCGCACCGTCTCGAGCGTTCCGCGCGCGCCGCATGCCGAGTAGGCGGCGTTGATCCGGTCGCGGACGACCGGCTTGCCGGGGCACTTGACATCGACGATCAGGTCGCGCGGGAACGAGAGCATCGAGAGCGTCTCCTGCCGCGGATCCGCACGCACGAGCATGACCGTGTCCGAGCGCGCCGCGAGATCCTTCTCGGGTCCGTACGCGCGCTTGTCGTATCCGATCACGAGGGCGGTCGCCGGTTGCCCCGCCGGAACGAGGTCGAGCTCCTCCGCCGCCGCGCGCAGCTCCTTGGTGTGGGCGCGCACCTTGACGACGTTCTCGTCGAAGTACAGGTACGCGCCGCCGGCGAGCCCGCTTCCCGTCACGGCGGCCGCCATCACGAGCCAGAGGAAGCCGCGTCCGATCATCGCGAGCCTCCCGCGCCGGGGCGGGGCCGGCTGCTGGTAGCGGGTGACCTGCGTCAGGACGGCAGGCGGCAGGACGGCACGGCCGTTGCCGTTCATAGCCGCGCCGCGGCCGATTCCTCTCTTCAGCGTTGTTCGCATCCAGCCGGAAAAGTGCGAGAACGCCAGCGGCGCTCTCGGAGGCAAGGATAGCCGACCGGCCGGACTGCCCCGTCGCTAGGCCGCCGCCCGACCCCCGCTGTCCTCGCCCGGCTCGTAGCCGAGGTTCGGCCGCAGCCAGCGCTCGGCCTCCGCCAGGCTCAGTCCCTTGCGGCGCGCGTAGTCGTGCACCTGATCGCTGCCCAGGCGACCAACCGAGAAGTACCGCGCCTCGGGATGGGCGAAGTACAGGCCGCTCACGCTGGCAGGCGGCGTCATCGCGCAGCTCTCCGTCAGGTCGAGGCCCGCGTCCCGGGCGTGCAGGAGGTCGAAGAGCTTTCGCTTCTCCGAATGATCCGGGCAGGCCGGGTATCCGTACGCCGGACGGATGCCCCGGTAGCGCTCCCCGATCAGGTCCTCGCTCGTGAGCCGCTCGTCCGCGCCGTACCCCCACTCCCGTCGCGCGACCGCGTGCAGGTATTCGGCGAAGGCCTCTGCGAGCCGGTCGGCGAGCGCCTTCACCATGATCGCGCGGTAGTCGTCGTACTCGGCCTCGTACCCGGCGGCGAGCTCGTCCGCGCCGTGAATCGAGACGGCGAAGGCACCGATGTGGTCGCCCTCGGCGGCGACGTAGTCGGCGAGGCAGCGATTCGGTCGGGAGTCGCCGTAGGCCGACTGCTGCCGCAGCATCGGGAAGCGAACGCCGTGGTCGAGCACGATGTCGTCGCCTTCACCGCGGGCGGGCCAGAAGCCGTGGACGCCGCGCGCCTGCAGCAGCGCGCCGGCGACGATCTCGTCCAAGAGCGCCGTGGCGTCGTCGTAGACCTCGCGCGCCGCGGGCTGGTCGAGGATGCCCGGGAAACGGCCCTTGAGCTCCCACGCATGGAAGAAGAACTGCCAGTCGATGTACTCGCGGAGGGCTGCGAGCTCCGGCTCGACGACGCGGATCCCGGTGAACGCCGGCGTCGGGAGGTCGTCGAACGCCAGGCGCTGGCGGTTCGCCCGTGCCTCCGCGAGCGGGAGCAGCGGCTTGCGCTCCCTCCCGGCGTGCTCCTCGCGCAGCTTCTCCTGGCGCTCGCGGTTCTCGCTGTCGAGCGCTCCGCGCCGCTGCGGGTCGAGCAGGTCCGAGACGACGCCGATCACGCGTGAGGCGTCGAGCACGTGCACCGTGGGCTGGCTGTAGGCGGGCGCGATCTTGACCGCGGTGTGCTGCCTGCTCGTGGTCGCACCGCCGATCAGGAGGGGAAGCGTCATCCCGCGCCGCTCCATCTCCCGCGCCACGTTCACCATCTCGTCGAGCGACGGCGTGATCAGACCCGAGAGTCCGACGAAGTCGCAGCCGTGCTCGATCGCGGTGTCGAGAATCGACGTCGCCGGAACCATCACGCCGAGGTCGATCACCTCGTAGTTGTTGCAGCCGAGCACGACTCCGACGATGTTCTTGCCGATGTCGTGCACGTCGCCCTTGACCGTTGCGAGCACGACCTTTCCCTGCACGCGGCCGTTGCCGTCGCTGCCCGCGCGCGCCTTCTCCTCCTCCATGAACGGCTCGAGGTAGGCGACTGCGCGCTTCATCGCGCGCGCGCTCTTGACGACCTGCGGGAGGAACATCTTGCCGGCGCCGAAGAGGTCGCCCACGATCTTCATCCCGTCCATGAGCGGCCCCTCGATCACGTCGAGCGGCCGCGCAGCCGCTTGGCGAGCCTCCTCGGTGTCCTCCTCGATGAAGTCGACGACGCCGTGGACGAGCGCGAACGACAACCGCTCCCCGACCGGTCCCTCGCGCCAGGTGAGGTCGAGCTCCCGCCTGGTGCCTTCGCCGCGAACGGTGTCGGCGAAGGAGACCATCCGCTCGGTCGCATCCGGACGGCGGTCGAAGATGATGTCCTCGACGTGCTCGAGCAGGTCGGCCGGGATGTCCTCGTAGACGGCGAGCTGACCCGCGTTCACGATCCCCATGTCCAGCCCGGCGCGGATCGCGTGGAAGAGGAAGGCCGAGTGGATCGCCTCGCGGACGACGTCGTTGCCCCGAAAGGAGAAGGAGAGGTTCGAGACCCCCCCGGACACCTTCGAGCCGGGGCACCGCTCCTTGATCAGGCGCGTCCCCTCGATGAAGCTCTGGGCGAACCTGCTGTGCTCCTCGATTCCCGTCGCGACCGCGAGGATGTTCGGGTCGAAGACGAGGTCGGACGGGTCGAATCCGGCCTGCCCGGTGAGGAGGTCGTAGGCGCGCCCGCAGATCTCGACCTTCCGCTGGGCGGTCTCCGCCTGGCCCTGCTCGTCGAAGGCCATGACCACGACGCCTGCCCCGTAGCGCTTGACCCGGCGGGCTTTCTCCAGGAAGTCCTCCTCGCCCTCCTTGAGGCTGATCGAGTTGACGATGCCCTTGCCCTGAACGCACTTCAGCCCCGCCTCGAGCACCGTCCAGCGGGAGCTGTCGATCATGATCGGTACGCGCGCGACCTCGGGCTCGGTCGCGATCAGGTTGAGGAAGGTGGTCATGGCCTGCTCGGAGTCGAGCATGCCCTCGTCCATGTTCACGTCGATGATGTTGGCCCCGCCGCGTACCTGCTCGAGCGCGACGTCGACCGCGCCCTGGAAGTCGCCGGCCTTGATCAGGTCGCGGAAGCGGGTCGAGCCGGTCACGTTCGTGCGTTCGCCGATCATCACGAAGTTCGTGTCCGGCGTGATCGTGAACGGCTCGAGCCCGCTGAAGCGCGTCAGGCGCGTCCGCTCGGGCCGTGTCCGGGGTCTGACCCCGGAGACGGCGGCTGCGATCGCCTCGACGTGGTCCGGCGTCGTCCCGCAGCAGCCGCCGACGATGTTGACGAGGCCGCTTTCCGCGAACTCGCGCAGGAAGCCGCTCGTCGTGGCCGGCTGCTCGTCGTAGCCGCCGAAGGCGTTCGGAAGCCCGGCGTTCGGATGGCAGCTCGTGTAGACCGGCGCGATCCGAGCGAGCGCCTCGATGTACGGGCGCATCTGCTCCGCTCCGAGCGAGCAGTTCACGCCCACGCTGAACGGCTCCGCATGCTCGACGGAGAGCCAGAAGGCCTCCACCGTCTGGCCCGACAGGGTCCGGCCGCTCAAGTCGACGATCGTCACGGAGATCATCACCGGCACGTCCGGCGCGACGTCGCGGATCGCGGCGATCGCCGCCTTCCCGTTCAGCGTGTCGAAGATCGTCTCGATCAGCAGCAGGTCGACGCCGCCGTCGACGAGGCCCCGCACCTGCTCGGCGTACGCCTCGCACACGGCGTCGAACGTGACGCTGCGGAACGCGGGATCGTCGACCTTCGGCGAGAGCGAGAGCGTCTGGTTGAGAGGTCCGAGGGAGCCGGCGACGAACCGGTCTGGGAACTCCGCCACCGCTTTCCTGGCGAGTCGGGCCCCCTCGAAGTTCATGTCGTAGACGGCGCCTTCGAGGCCGTAGTCGGCCTGCCCGATCGACGTGGCCGTGAACGTGTTGGTCGTCGTGATGTCGGCGCCGGCCTCGAGGTAGGCGCGGTGGATCCCGAGGACGATGTCCGGACGCGTCAGGTTGAGGAGGTCCGGGTCGCCGGCGACGTCGCGCGGGTGGTCGCGGAAGCGCTCTCCGCGGTAGTCGGCGTCGCCGAGGCTCTGCCGCTGGATCATCGTTCCCCAGGCGCCGTCGAGCACGACGATGCGCTCGCCGAGAAGCTTGTCCAGTCGGGTCACGACGCTCATCGATCCTCCACGAAAACGCTCCCGCCTAAAGAGGTCGGGAGCCGGGAGGGCTCACAGGCTCTTTAGGCGTTTTTTAGCCTGGTCGCCAAGCTGCCACAAATCACTCCAGGTGCTCTCAGCCTACCATCGCGGCCTGGTGCTCGTACCCCGATCTCGGCTACCGGCCGGCGACCGAGAGCTGGTTCTCGGCGTGCTTGATCCGCTGCTCGACCTGCCAGCGGTCGGCGTCCGACTCGCCGCGGTCGAGCCGCTCGAGCTCCGCCTGCGCCTCCTCGAGCTGGCGGCGGGCGCGGTCGTCGTCGATCTCCTTTGCGCCGACGGCGTCGTCCACGAGGGCGATCGCGCGATCCAGCTCGACCTTGAAGAAGCCCGGGCCGGTGGCGAACTCGCGCACGTCGTCGGAGTCGACGCTCAGATAGATGCGCGTCGAGCCCGCCTTCAGCGTGGCCACGAGCGGCGCGTGCCGTGCGAGCACACCGATCTCACCGGCGGCGCCGGGGACGATCAGCATCTCCGCGTCGCCCTCGAACGCCGCGCCCTCGGGCGTCACGAGCGAGATGTCGAACCGGCGCCGCTCCGCCACTTACGCACTCGCGCCGGCGGTCTCGCGCTCGGCCTCGGAGGGCTCCTCGCCGGCTTCCTCGTCGGGCGGCTGCTCGGCCTCGCCCTTGTCCTCGCTCGCCTTGCCCTTCTGCACCGCCTGATCGATCGTGCCGACCATGTAGAAGGCCTGCTCGGGCAGATCGTCGTGCTTGCCCTCGAGGATCTCCTGGAAGCCCGCGATCGTGTCCTCGAGCTTCACGTACTCGCCCGGCGTGCCGGTGAACTGCTCGGCCACGAAGTTCGGCTGCGAGAGGAAGCGCTCGATCTTGCGCGCGCGCTGCACGAGCAGCTTGTCCTCGTCGGTGAGCTCGTCGATGCCGAGAATGGCGATGATGTCCTGTAGGTCCTTGTAGCGCTGGAGCACCCGCTGGACCTGCGTCGTGGTCGCGTAGTGCTCCTCCGAGACGATTCCGGGCTGGAGCGCCCGCGAGGTCGAGTCGAGCGGGTCGACGGCGGGGTAGATCCCCTTCTCGACGATCGCGCGGGAGAGGACGGTCGTCGCGTCGAGGTGCGCGAACGTGTTCGCCGGGGCGGGGTCGGTGAGGTCGTCGGCGGGAACGTAGATCGCCTGCACCGATGTGACCGAGCCCTCGCGCGTGGACGTGATTCGCTCCTGCAGCTGGCCCATCTCGGTCGCGAGCGTCGGCTGGTACCCGACGGCGCTCGGCATGCGACCGAGGAGCGCCGAGACCTCCGATCCGGCCTGCACGAAGCGGAAGATGTTGTCGATGAAGAGGAGCACGTCCTGGCCCTCGTCGCGGAAGTACTCGGCCATCGTCAGGCCCGAGAGCCCGACGCGCAGGCGCGCGCCCGGCGGCTCGTTCATCTGGCCGTAGACCAGAGCGACCTTGTCCAGGACGCCCGACTCGGTCATCTCGATCATCAGGTCGTTGCCCTCGCGCGTCCGCTCCCCCACGCCGGCGAACACGGAGACGCCGCCGTGCTGCTTGGCGATGTTGTGGATGAGCTCCTGAATCAGCACAGTCTTGCCCACTCCCGCGCCGCCGAAGAGCCCGACCTTGCCGCCCTTCACGTACGGAGCGATCAGGTCGATCACCTTGATCCCAGTCTCGAAGATCTCGACGGTCGGCGAGAGGTCGCGGAAGCCCGGCGGATCGCGGTGGATGGGCCAGCGCTCGACGTCCTTCGCGGCGGCGGGCTTGTTGTCGACCGGCTCGCCGAGCACGTTCCAGATGCGCCCGAGCGTCGCGTCGCCCACCGGAACCGAGATCGGCCCTCCGGTGTCGAAGACGTCCACGCCCCGTGCGAGGCCGTCGGTGGAGTCCATCGCGACGGCGCGCACCCGATCGTCGCCCAGGTGCTGCTGCACCTCCGCGATCAGCGTTCGCGCAGGCTGCCCGTCCCGCTCGGGGATCTCGATCCGGACGGCGTGGTTGATCTTCGGCAGCTCGCCGGTGAAGGCGGCGTCGATGACGACCCCCTTGATCTCGATGATCTTGCCGGCCTTATGCCGTCCGTTGGTATCTCGCTGCTTCGGCATGGGTCTCCTGGAAAGGTGTCTCGGGGCGCGCGCGCCAGGCCCGAAGGTGCGTGCCAAGCCGGGCGAGTCTATCGAAGCACAGCCTCAGCCGATCCACCTCCGACGCGCGACTCTCGGCGAGGGCGGCTTGCCTCGGCTATCTGGCGTGCCGCTGGGCGCGCGTAAGGAGGGGGAACAGTGCGCCCAGCACGGGCCCCCGACTGGAGCGCGGCCAGCGGCGCGAGGCGGGCCGGAGGCCGACCTCGTCGGCCCGCAGGTCCGCCGTCCAGGGAGGCGAGGCCGCCACACGGGCGGCGTGGTCGAGGCCTCAGACGTAGGAGGAGACGCGATCGGGCAGCACGCCCCGAACAGTAGCCGCGCGGCAGCCTGCAGGGCTTACGCGGCTCTTAAACCGAGATCTTGAGAACGGGCTTCGCCGCGCCGAGCGGCAGGCGTGCCAGCGGCTTCAGCGACCGGATCCGGAGATCGCGCAGGAGCGGATCGGCCATGCCGATCGAGGCGACCATCGGGGCATGCACGACGGGGGCGGACGCCGCCTGCGATCCGC
>JBOHAW010000348.1:0-9225 GCA_050697975.1 Gaiellaceae bacterium | reverse complement strand
TCCTCCTGCAGGCCGAGAAAGGTGCGCAGGCCCTGACGGACGACCGCGTGGTCGTCGGCGATCAGCACGCGGATCACGGCTGCACCTCGAGCCGGATCGTCGTCCCCGCTCCGGGCCGCGCCTCGATCGCGAGCGTCCCGCCGACCGCCCGGGCCCGCTCCTCCATCGAGGTCAGGCCGAGGCGCCGCGAGCGCAGGGCCGGCGCGGCGAGGTCGAAGCCGGCGCCGTCGTCCGCCACTGTCAGGAACAGGCGCCCGTCTCGGGCTTCGAGGGAGACGTCGAGCCGATCGGCGCCGGCGTGCCGGAGCGCGTTCTGGAGCGCTTCCTGCGCGATCCGGAACACCTCGCGGTCAGCCCCGGGGGGCAGGCGCGGCGTGCCCGTGACCTGGAGGCCGATCTCGCGCCGGTACACGCGGCGCAGGACGTCGACGTGCTTGCGCAGCGCTGTCGCGAGCCCTTCCGTCTCGAGCTCCGGCGGCCGCAGCTCGAAGATCAGCGAGCGCAGCTCGTCCATGGCGTCCTGGGTGAGCTCGCGCACCCGCTGCAGCTGCGCCCGGGCCTCACCGGGGTCGCGGTCGAGGAGGGTCGCGACCGCCTCCGCGGTCAGGACGACGCCGAAGAGCTTCTGCGTGACCGAGTCGTGCAGCTCTCGCGCGAGCCGGTTCCGCTCCTCGACGATCGAGAGCTCGCGGCTGCGCTCGTAGAGGCGTGCGTTCTCGATCGCGATCGCCGCGTGGGCCGCCAGCATCTCGATCAGCTGCTGGTCGGCGTCGGTGAACTCCGCGGCGCCGTCTTTCTCGGTCAGGTAGAACGCGCCGACGATCCCGCTGCGCGAGACGATCGGCACGCCGAGGAACGAGCGCATCTCCGGGTGCGCCTGCGGCCACCAGCCCCGGAAGCGTGGATCGCGCCGGACGTCTCCGGTCCGGTAGGGCTCGTCCGACTCGAGCATCGCGCCCAGGAGGCCGTGCGTGCGGGGCAGGGGGCCCATGGACGCGACGAGCTTGTCGCTCATTCCGGAGGTGATGAACTGCGCGAAGGCGCCCTCGCCGTCGGGCACGCCGAGCGCCGCGTAGCGCGCCGCGGCGAGCTCGCGCGCCGAGTGCACGAGCTTCTGGAGGATCGGCTCGACGGAGAGCTCGGCCGCGATCGCGAGCACGGCGTCGCTCATCGCCTTGAAGGCCGGGCTCTGCTGCTCCTCCATCGCCGCTCACGATACGCTCGCCGCACCCAGGGATTGACAGGAAACGCGGGCGGGCTCTAGGGTCGAGACAGGCAACGGGAGGAGACCGCGGGATGGCGTTGCGCCCTCGAGACGTTGCTGCGGCGACCGACGTGGCGTGCGACGCGCTCGCCGCCGACTGCACCTGCCCCTGACGAAGGAGAGACCATGCCGCGTGCTGCCGACAGTCGACGAATCGCCTGGGCCGAGCTCAACCTGCTGAACGCCACGGGTGCCCTCGCGGACGAGCTCGAGGGCGCGCGCATCGGAAAGGGCACGCCAGTTCACGATCTGGGCGGGGAAGAGCTGTTCCACCGGTATCCGCTTGCAGCACCGCGCCGTCCCCTCGGGTACGCGGACGTCGCCGTGCACGCGGCGTTCGGTGCGCCCCTCCTCTCCGTCTCGCAGGGGTTTCCCTGGGACGAGCAGGCACTGGTCCGGCAGGCGACACAGGCTGCACGCAAGCGAGCCGGACGGCTGAAGTGGGACGAGATCAGGTTCGTCGCCTACAGCTATCCGAAGGTCGCCGTCCAGTTCCTGGCCGGCGGCGAAGAGGTGCTGCTCCTCGAGCTGGCGACGTGGCAGCCGGTTCCAGCGGCACCGGACCGCAGGCCCTACGAGCCACCATCGGACTTCGAGCGCTGGTCGTTCCTGGCGGAGCTTCGCAGCCCGGTGCGGCGGCGCAACGAGAGCCGGTACCGCAAGCGCCTCGACCGGTGGGAGGAGCTTCTCGCCAGGGCGCGCTCCATCCGTACGGACGCGATCCTGCTCGAGCGCTTCGGCCGGTACGTCGATCTTCGGCCGGACCTCCTCCTTGACACCAGGGAGCTCCACTACAGCAGGGTCAACTCCGATCACTTCACCTGCTACGAGGTGCGCGGGCAGCAGACGAACGTCTGGTGCGTGGCCGCCAGCGTCGAGATGATCCTCGACTTCTACCGCTACGAGTACACCCAGGTGCGGCTGGCGCAGGAGCTCGGGCTCGGCACCCTCGCCAACCCGAACGGCCTGCCGTACAGCCGCGACGGCGACGTCGTGACCGTCCTCGGCAACATGACGAGCGCCGCCCTGACGGGGAGCATGAACACGAGCCCGAGCTGGACCGAGTTCCGCAGCGAGATCCGGGACAACCGCCCGCTGATCAGCTTCGTCCCCGGTCACGCCCGTACCGTCGCCGGGTATACGCGCTCGGGAATCCTCACCCTCGGCCTCGCGGCGTTCCGGGGTCTGCTGGTCTACGACCCGTGGCCTCCGACGACGGGCGTGATCACGCGCTGGGAGAACTTCGACGCGCAGGCCTACCGGGTGACGTTTACGGCGAGGGTCACGCTCGTGTGAGCGCCGGCCCAGAGTCTCCGGGCGACGCGCGCGCTGCCGCGGAACGCGTGCTCGCCTCCGGCATGATCGACGATGCCATCGCGCGCAGCTCGGCGGAGGTCCTCGAGCCGGTTGCCATCCAGTCGCCGGTAGGCGAGGTGGTCGGATGGTTCGTGGGCATCGGCTCCGGCGATCGCCTGCTCGGCTTCCTCCAGCTCGACCGCGATCGTGGCTTCCTGCGCTCGTCCTTCTTCGCGCGCAGGGGCTCGGAGCCCGAGGCCCTCCCGGCCGCCGGCGACTGGCTCGACCCGTCGCGCATCCTCGAGCGGGCAAAGACCCGCGCGCAGGCGGACGAGCGGCTCTCGCCTCCGCTCATGACGTACGACCGCAGCCCCGAGCGGCTCGTCTGGGCGGTGCGAGCCACCGACCCCGCCGGCCGCGAGCGCACGATCTTCGTCGCCGGCGACACCGTCTACGAGGCCGTGGGCGGCCCCGCCGACACGACGTGATCCGCCCGCTCGGCGAATCCGACGGCGCGTGGGCGGAGGCGGTCTTGAACGAGGAGTTCGGCGGCCGTCTCCAGGCCCGTCGCGGCGAGCTGATCGACGTGCTCGCGCTGCCGGGGTTCGTGGCCGAGCGCGAGGGCCGGCGCGTCGGCCTGCTGACCTACCGGCGGGAGGACGGCGAGTGCGAGCTCGCGTTCATCGGGGTGCTCGAGCGGCATCGCGGCATTGGCACCGCCCTTCTGGACGCCCTGCATGCGGAGGTCGCGGACTGCGGGCGGATCTGGCTCGTGACGACGAACGACAACGTCGAGGCGCTGCGCTTCTACCAGCGGCGCGGCTACGTCCTCGCGGCGCTCCGACCCGGAGCGGTCGACGACGCGCGCTGGCGGCTGAAGCCGCAGATCTCCACCGTCGGCGAGTTCGGCATCCCGCTGCGCGACGAGATCGAGCTCGAGCTCCGGTGGAGCTGACCGAGGTACCCGCGCGCCCAGATCGGGCGAGGCCTCATAGCGTCGTGTCCTCGCAGCGGGTGACCTCGCCCAGGGAGTGCGAGCCGATGCGGGCCGAGACTCGCGTGCACCAGAGCTGATCTCCGGGCGGGTCGTCCGCGAAGAGGTAGCTCCAGCAGGTCGAAGCCTTGTGGCAGGTCCGGTCGCCGCTCGCCGCCACGGTCCCGTCTCTCGTCAGCACGATCGCGAAGCGGATCGTGTTCTTGCGGGTGGCACAGTCGACGGAGCCGGACGTGATCGTGGCGATCCCGTAGTACGAGACGGGCGGCTCGGCGACGAGCGTGCAGTCGACATGGGTCGCCAGAGCCTGCCCGGGCGTCGACCGGAGCACCACGGCGAGGGTGAGGACGGCGGCTAGGACGCCGACGACGAGGGCTTGCGGGCGAGAGACGGTGGTCACTCTCTTCCTCCTACTCGTGTACTTCGCCTGCCCCACATCCGAGTACGCGCGATGCGGCCGGTTGGATTTCGGTCGCCGCAAGTTGCGACAATCCAGGCGTGAGCTCGGTTCCGCCGGCCGTCAGTGAAGCCGTCCTCCGCTGCGGATACGGCGTACCCGGCTTTGCCGCTCAATACGACGCGAACCGGCCCCGCCCGCCGGCGGTCCTCCTCGACCTGCTGCCGCGGATCGCCGCGGTCGAGCGGCCGGAGATGGTCGTCGATCTCGGCAGCGGGACGGGCCTCTCGACGCGGTTCTGGGCCGATCGGGCCGCGTCGGTGGTGGGAGTCGAGCCCATTGCCGAGATGCGCGACTACGCCGAGCGGGCCACGAGCGCGGCGAACGTCCGGTACGTGGCCGGCGCGTCGAGCGCGACCGGACTCCCCGACGCCTGTGCCGACATCGTGACGTGCGCGCAGTCGCTTCAGTGGATGGAGCCCGATTCGACGTTCGCGGAGGTCGGCCGGATTCTCCGGCCGGGCGGCGTCTTCGGGGCCTACGAGTACTTCAATCTCGCCACCGGGAGCTGGGAAGCCGATGCGGCGTTCTTCGAGGCTCGTAGGAACGTCGGGCGTCTTCGCGAGGAGCTCGGTCTCGATGCTGGCCGGACGCTCTGGCCCGTGAGCGAGCAGCGCCTCGAGGCGAGTGGCTGCTTCCGCTACACGGCCGAGACGAGCGTCCACGGCGTGGAAGAGGGCAGCGGCGCCCGCCTCGTCGGCTTCCTCCTCAGCGAGGGCAGCGTGACGACGCTCCTGGAACGGGTTCCGGAAGAGGCGTTCGGTCTCGACCGCCTCCGCGAGATCGCCGCACAAACCCTCGGCGACGAGCCCACGCCGTGGCACATCGGCTACCACCTGTGGTTCGGCGTGAAGTGAGACAACCGGCCGGCCCTTTCAGCCGACCGCGGCTCTTAGTTCTGATCACGAATGTGTTCGTCGGGCGATTTGCCAGCCGTACGTGCGGCAGCGCAAGCTAGAACGGTTTCTCGAACCGACTCAGCACGCGTGTGGAACGAGCCCCATGCGACCACGGCTGCATGGACGTCGACCGTTGCCCCTACAGGAAGGCCAAACGGCGTGCGCCGCGTGACGGCACAGGATCCCTGTATGAGGCTCGTCGGTTCCGGACGCAGCACGATCAGGCGCTGCACTGTTCGAGCGCCCCAGCGCTCGAGAGTCGAGTCGACGAGGACGCCTCGGACGACGAATGAGCGACCCACATACAGCCAGGGACTCCGGAGGACCGATGCGAGCGGAACGCGTTCGACTGCGACGGGAAACGGATGGGGCTGGCTCAACGCAAATCGCTCGTAGTGGTCGAGGAGGAAGGTGAGCGAAGCGATCGGAAGAATGGGGGGAACTGTCCATCCGAGACCCCCGCGAACGGTGGCGCCGTACTCGAGCAGTTCATCTCGGCGGCGCAGCCGCTCGCCGGTTAGCGTCGGCAACGACGCGAACCGACCAACCAGTGCGGGTGGGATCTCGGTGCCAATAGGGCGAACTGGGGTTTCCTCTCGGATGAGCCTGACCACCGCGATGTCGCTCCGTGGCACCGACGTAATGAGCCCGATCGTTCGCGTGCCGACGTTCACGGCGACGTGTACTGCGGCGGCATCACCTGAGATGTAGTACCCGTCAGTGACCTCGCCCGATTTCAGCCGAATGCTCACGAAATCCATTGCTGTTGGCGGAAGCCGCTCGCTAACGCCGTGCAACAAGATCCCGAGAGCGAGCACAATGGTCGCCAGCAGGTATGCGAAGCTCCGGTAAGAGGCAGCTCGGCGCAGAGCGACGACTGCTGCGACCCCGGCTAACAGCGCCAGCGCGGTCAAGCCGACCAAGACACCGCGCGGCATCGGCTCACGGAGAACAGGAAACGCCACTGCGGTGGTGATCGCGACTCCGACGAGAGCGCTCGCAAGTCTCATTCGCCAGGTCTGGGACGGGCGCACTGTTCTTGGATCGATGGCTCTGACAGCGGGCACAATTGCCGCGGCAAGAACGAGGCCTAAAGCGAGAGCCCGAATTCCAGCCACGAGCAGGTCGCTCGTCGACAGGAGGGTCACTCCAGCGTCGATTGGGAGACCGAGTGCGCGCAAGCGCGCCGCGAAGATGAGGCCTCCGAGGAGGTAGAGGATTAGTGTGACGCCGGCGAGGGCGCCCAGCACCTCGACCGCGACCTTCCACGGCGGTGTCTGATCGCCTGCTACGCCGCTAGGACCTAGGTGAATCCGCACCGCTGCATCTCCCGGAGTGCTGCGCGGTATGGGTGATTTCCCTCCTATCCTGGCCGCGCCGCGACGGCGGCGACAAACGTCGTGGATCCGGTCTCCACAGCTCGGCTCAGTCTTCCGAGTACGCGAACGCGAGGAACTGGGTGAACCCGGCCGCGCTGAAGTTGTTGTCGCTCACGAGGATCAGCGAGCGGCGGCCGTCCGGCAACTCGGGGCCGAATGCCATGCCCTCGACGTTGTCGAGCGTGATCCCGAGGCTGTCCAGGTCGAGCAGAAGCGTCTTCGACACGGGCCGGATCTCGTCGAGGCGTCCGGCGAGGCTCGAGAATCTCTCGATGTCCTGGGCGGGCCGATCGGAGATCAGATAGAGCGTGATCGTGTTGCCCGCGCCGACCGAGAACGACCGCTCCATCGCGAGCAGGGAGTGGTTGTCGAGCGGAAGCAGCTCGACCAGGCCGTTGACGGCGAAGGCGCTGGCCGGCACGGACGGCTCGGCGATCGGCTCGACCGGATAGAGGTACTGCGCGTTGAGCTTTCCCGACCGCAGGTTGTAGACCAGGAGCCGCGCCGGACTCCCGTTCGTCAGGCTCGCCGCGGGGCCGTCCTGGAAGAGGGCGCCCTCGGTGCCGGTGTAGAAGAACCGCCCGTTTGGCGTCACGCCCGCGCTCTCGAAGGCCAGGTTGTTGCGGATGCCGCTGCTGCCGTCGGCCGTCGGCAGGAAGTAGCTCGGCACGGGGAGCGCGCTCACGCTCCGTCCGTCGAGGCCGAAGGTGCGGACGAACGGGGCGATCAGCCGGCTCGTGTCGCCCTCGGAGGTGATGACGAGCGTGTCGTCCTTCGTCAGCGCGATCCCCTCGGGATCCAGGCTCAGCGCCGGGAACGGATTGCCGTCCGTGCCGGTGAGGGTGGTCACGCCGGTGAAGGCCACGTCGCCGGGATCCAGGCCCCCGTCGGTGAGGTCGACCCGCAGCGTGTAGAAGCGCGCGGGACCGATCTCGCTGCGGTCGTCGGACAGGCTGTAGAAGACGCCGCGCTCCGCGTCGTAGGCGATCCCGGACAGCCCGCCGACGACGGTGCCGCCGAAGACGTATCCCGTCGGGAAGACCGCCTCGCCCAGGAATTCCAGGGCCGGCGCCCGGTCTCGGTCTCTGACGGCCGCGGCCGGTGCGAGCGCGACCGCGGCCAGTGCGAGCGCGACCATGAGCGCGAGGGAGAAGCGCAGTGGCGGCAGGATCCGGCGTACCCTCATCACGACCTCCTCGTTCGGCGCGGCTGGCAGACCCTCCGGGCGACCCTAAAGCACGCGCGCGCGTAGGGGAAGAATGACCGCGGGAACCGCGTCCACTAGTCAACATGGACGCGCACGAATCTCAGACCGGACACGAGCCGTCGCCCGAGATCATGCGACTGCTCCGGCGCTACGCCGACGTGCTGGAGCTCGCCCGCGTCCTGCCTCGGCTCGTCTGGCTGAGGCGGCGAGACACGCGGTTCGGCCGGCTCGTCCGCGTTCCGCGTCTTCGCTGGCTGCTCCGCTACTTCCTCGTGCTGCACATGCATCGAATGGTGCAAGAGCTCCGCCGCCGGTCCCACGCGCGGGCGGCTCTCCACGGGCAGAGCGTCGGCCGGGCGGATCTCGAGGCACTGGAGAGCTTCGAGCGCTCGCTCCCGCCGTCGCCGCCGAAGAAGGTGCTGCTGTTCCTCCTCCTGGTGAGCGTGTTCCTGACCTCGTTCAGCATCGCGAGCGCGGTGGGCAACCGGACGCTCCCGAAGGAGACGAAGCTCGTCGCGGAACCGCTCGGCAGCTTGACCGCCGGCATGCTCACGCTCGATCGCAGGGAGCTCTTCCGCGGGATCAAGTCGTTCGGGTGCAGGGACGTCGGCTCCGAGAAGCCGGACTGCACCGCGCGGCGCGCGGCAGCGAGCACGGTGACGGCGCTGATGCTGATCGCGTCGTCCGTCTGGCTGCTGCTGCTCGTGCCGCTCACGTCGTTCAAGCTCAAGAGGGTGGTCCTGAACGCCGAGCCGGCCACGCCCGGCGACGTCAGGGGGAGCTTCGCGGCCGAGGAGGCCGACGCGGCCCGTGGGACGTATGCCCTCGAACGAGGCGCCTTCGAGCTGCTGGGCGGTGCGCGGCCGCGCGAGGTCCCGTTCGATCTGCTCGTTCAGGCGACCCTCATGATCGTGCCGCTCCTGCTGGGAGCGATCGCGCTCCGCTCGGTGATCGCCTCGCTCGTGTCCGAGCTCGGCTACGGGCTCGAAGCATTCGTCGTGGAGTCGTACATTCTCGGCCTGTACTTCTGCGCGCTCGTGATCGGCGGCGGCATCGCCCGGCTCGTGTGCCTGCGCCGCCGCTGGACGCGCCGCCAGGCGGCTGCGCACGCGGATCGGCCGGTCGTCCCGGCCGCGGCTCGTCGCGCGATTGCTCAGGCGATCGACGGCTCCCTCGTGCTCATCGCCGGAACTGCGTTCGTGTGGCTCGCCGTGCGACGGTACGTCAGCGACCCGTTTCTCTTCGCGCTGGTGCCGGCGGCACTGCCGCTGGTGGGCGTTCTCTACACCTGGCTGTTCTCGCTTCAGAACCGACAGACGCTGGGCCGCCGGGCGCTCGGGCTGGAGCTCCGTCGCCGTGACGGCGGGGCGCCGCGCCTCCGCCTGATCGCAGCTCGCGAGGGGCTGAAGTGGATTCCCGTCGGGTGCGCCGTTGTCGCCGCCCATTCCGCCCTCCTGCTCCACGGCTGGCTCGGACGCGACTACGCACTCTTCATCGTCGTCCTCGTCACGCTGTTCGCGCTTCCGCTCGCGCTGAACGTCCTCTGGGTCGTTCGCGACCCGCAGCGCCGCGCGCTGCACGACGTCATGGCCGACACGTTCGTCGTTCGCGCGGAACGGCACGCGCTCGCCCAGTCGCCCGTACGCGTCGGCGGACGCATCGCAGAAGCCGGTTCTCGCCCGTAGCGCGGGAGACCGGCGCCGGGACGGGGGCGTGCGGCCCCGGCATC
>JBOHAW010000347.1:0-8146 GCA_050697975.1 Gaiellaceae bacterium | reverse complement strand
GTCGAGGACTCCGTGCGGTTGTCGCTGAAGGGCGCGCTCGAGGCGCTGCCCGAGCTCGAGGACGGCGACTTCCTCTTCGCCCGCCAGGTCAACTTCGAGACGATCCACGCCCACGACGTCCTGGCCGAGCGGTCGGGCACCGTCGGCGAGCTCCGCGGCGAGCTCGAGTCTGGCACCCCGGCGGCGCGCCACACGGCGCTCGCCGACTGGCTCCGAGCCTAGGAGGGTTTGGCGGAATGCCGCCCGACGGCACAGCCTGTATTTCGCCAAACCCTCCTAACGGGCCGCAGTCGGGGCGCGCCGCAGGCGGAAGCGGGTCTCGGTGCCGGCGCGGAGGCGCGCGATGTTCGGGCGGTGCAGGTAGACGACGAACGCGCCGGCGACGACGGCGAAGCCGACGACGGGCCAGGACTCGCCGAGCACGAGCGCGAGGACGGGCAGCAGCGCTCCGGTCACGATCGAGGCGAGCGAGGTGTAGCGCGCGGCGAGGAAGACGACGAGCCAGACCCCGGCGGTGAGCAGCCCGAAGAGCGGCACGACGCCGAGGAAGGTGCCGGCCGCCGTCGCGACCATCTTGCCGCCCTTCTGGAAGCCGAGGAAGAGCGGCCGCCAGTGCCCGAGCATCGCCGCGCCCCCGGCGAGCACGCCCACGAGCTCACCCTCGAGCAGCGTGCCGACGAGCGCCGGTGCGAATCCCTTGCCGATGTCGAGCAGGACGATC
Source organism: Gaiellaceae bacterium (assembly GCA_050697975.1). Taxonomy (GTDB): domain Bacteria; phylum Actinomycetota; class Thermoleophilia; order Gaiellales; family Gaiellaceae; genus JBOHAW01. The sequence continues at coordinate 7,425 of JBOHAW010000347.1, read as the reverse complement.
GGGACGCCGTAGCCCTTCCCATAGGTGCGCCAGACGTTGGAGGCGCCGATCGAGCCGCTGCCGAAGGTGCGGATGTCCTCGCCCTTCGCGACCCGTACGACCCAGTAGCCGAACGGCATCGAGCCGAGCAGGTAGCCCCCGATGACGACGAGTGCCGCAGCCACGCCGCTCGGTCAGCGGAGGGGGATCTGGTACTTCGAGACCCAGTCGTTCACGACGCCCCAGTCGAGGTTGTCGAAGAAGGCGTCGATGTAGGCGCCGCGGTCGGTCTGGAAGTCGAGGAAGTAGGCGTGCTCGTAGACGTCGAGGGCGACGAGCGGGGTGGCGTTCCAGATCGGATAGGTGTTCTGCGCGTCGCCGACGTAGTTGAAGAGCCGGCCCTCGTCCCAGTCGTACGCCGTCCAGGCCCAGCCGCGGCCCGCCATCCCGCTCGCCTTCAGATCGGCGCGCCAGTCCCCGACCGAGCCGAAGTCGCGCCGAATCAGGTTGCCGACGAGGCCGTCAGGGTCGCCCCCATCGCCGCCGAGATGCTCGAAGTAGACCTCGTGGTTCTTGATTCCGCCGATCGCGAAGCTGAGATCGACCTTGAGCGCCCTGAGCTCGGAGTAGACCTGGTTCGCGCTCGAGAGATCGACGGAGGCGAGCTTGCCGAGGATCTCGTTCCGCTTTGCCACGTAGCCCTGGTAGAGCTTGTAGTGCGCCTCGACGGACACCCGCGAGATGCCGTCCAGCTCGAACAGCGCGGGCTTGAGCTCTCGAGCGGTGATCTCCTCGAACTGGAACGCAAGCGTCGACACGGGCGCGGCTCTCCTTCGCTCAGGGGGGACGGAGCGGGAGCATAACGCTCCCGCTCCGTCGTCCTCTAGATGCGTGGCCGGAAAATTGGCGCGTCGCCGGGGGCGGCTCAGACCAAGCGGGGCACCGTGGCCGGGCGCGGCGCGTAGCAGCGCTACGCACCGTGGCCGGGCGCGCTGATCCCGGCCGTGTCTGGGCCGTCATCCGGCCCGCGGGAATTTTCGGTCACGCATCGGCCTAACGTCGCCGCACGGTCTGCGTTCCGCTCCAGGACTCCAGATAGCCGACGCCGGCCTGGTTCACCGTCATGAAGATCCGGTAGTGACTCGTTCCGCGCCGGTTCGGCACTCGGAACAGCTTGCCCGAGAGCCGGCCGAGCGTGTACTTCTGGATGGTGACCCACTGGCCGAACGGCGACCGGCGCTGGAGGTAGACCGACCGGCCTGCGAACGATCTGCCCGCCGACACGCGCGTGAGAAAGGAGCGGCGGCCGCGCGGCTGGAGCGTGATCTTCGGCCGCACCTGCACGAGCACCTCCTGGCTCGGCACGCCCTTGTACTGCGCCAGGTAGCTGGTCAGGATCGTCGGCTTGACCACGAAGTCGAACGTCCCTCCCGTCGAGGTGATGACGATCGCCAGCTGGGAGTAGGAGCCCTGGCCGTACGCATTCGCGAGCAGCGTCACGGACTCCCCCGCCTTCTTGCTCGAGACGACGCCCTGGAGATGGGTTTCCCCGCCGAACACGAGCATCGGCACCGAGAGCCCGATGCTCACCGACGGCGGTGGGCCCTTCACCGTGATCGTCGCGCGCTCGGCCGGCTCGAGAGCGTCGCGGTAGCGGAACGTCCCGGCCTCCTTGAACGTGAACGAGTAGCTCTGGCCCGGCCTCAGGATCGGCGAGACGAACGAGCCGCTATCGGATACGACCTGGTGGTTGACGGTGTCCCTGTTCGTCCAGGTCACGGAGTCGTCGGCGTTGATCGTCACGAGCGTGGGCGTGAACCCACTCTTGACGATCCTCACCGTCACCGTTGCTGCGCCCGCGGGCGCCGCGGCCGAGAGCACTGCGACCGCCCCGAGCAAGATCAGAAGCCTGCGCATGCCTGCCCCCCTCGAGCCGATTGTGATTTCCCCAACAACAATGACGCCTCCTCCGGGGAAAGGTTGCGGTTCGACGTCGGTGCTTACGGTTCCTTTACCGGCTCTGCTGGCGTGGTATGACTCGTTGCGATGCGCGCGCTCGTCACCGGAGGCACCGGGCGCGTCGGCGGTGCGATCGCGGCGCGTCTTCGGGCCGAAGGTCATGCCGTGCTGGCGGCCGGCCGGGCCGACGGCGACCTCTCGCGGGCGCCCGCGGCACGAGAGCTCGTCCGGCGGGCCGCCGCCGAGCTCGACGGGCTCGATCTGCTCGTCCATGCCGCCGGCGACGGCTTCGTCCCGAAGCCCGTCGAGGACGTGACCGAGGACGACTGGGAGGCCGCGTTCGGCGCGACCGCCAAGGGCGCGTTCTTCGTCGCCCAGGCCGCGGCGCCGCACCTACGGGCCTCGCGCGGGCTCGTCGTGATGATCGAGGACGTGGCCGCCTACCAGGCATGGCCCTCGTTCGCGCCGCATTGCGCGGCCAAGGCGGCTCAGGCCATGCTCACGCGCGTGCTCGCCCGCGCGCTCGCGCCCGAGGTCCGCGTCTGCGGCGTCGCGCCGGGGCCGGTGGCGGTCGCGCCGGAGCAGGTCGAGCGGCGGTCGGCCGAGACGCTTCTCGGCCGGGTCGGCGACGCGGACGACGTGGCCGACGCCGTGCTCTACCTCGCCAAGGCAGACTTCGTCACGGGCACGAGCCTGGTGGTCGACGGAGGGCGGTTGTTGCAAACCGAACGACGCGGGAATGCGTAAACACAGAGACGAGATGGAGGTCGCGCTGGCGCAGCCCGGGGTTGCTCGTGCGCGACAGCGCGCGAGGGGCATCACGCCTGCGCCCGAGGAGGGCGCCAGCGACGGCGAGCTCCTGACGCGGATCGCGGCCGGCGACCGCGCGGCATTCGAAGAGCTGTACGGACGCTTCGCGCGATCTGTCTACGGGCTCGCGCTCCGGCGCCTCGGCGACCGCGACCGGGCCGAGGAGGCGGTGCAGGAGACGTTCACGGCCGTCTGGCGCTCCGCCCGCAGCTACCGCGCCGACCGGGGTCCGGGTGCCCCCTGGCTGTACGCCGTCGCTCGAAACGCGATCGTCGATCGCTTCCGCGTGCAGGGCGAGCCGGTCGCCGACGTCCCCGACACCGCCTCAGGGGAGGACGGGCCCGACGCGGCGGTCGAGGCCGGCTGGATCGCCTGGCGCGTGCACCGCGCACTCGAGGACCTGCCCGCCCGCGAGCGCGAGGTGCTCGAGCTCGCGTACTGGGGCGGGCTCTCGCAGAGCGAGGTGGCCGAGTTCCTCAACGTTCCGCTCGGCACGGTCAAGACCCGAACCCGCAGCGGGCTCGGGCGGCTGAGCAGCCTGCTCGATCACGAGGATCTGCTGTGACGCGGCCCGACTTCGACGACCTCGTCGGGTCCGACCTCGCCCCGGGCGAGCGCGCGCGGCTGCTGCGAGCGCACGAGGCGCTGATCACGGCCGGGCCGCCGCCCGACCTGCCTCCGTCGCTCGCCGTCCCACCCGGAAGCCCCGCGGCGGAGGTCGTCCGCCCGCTGCCGCACGGCATTCCGCGCCGGCGGCTGGTCGCGTCGCTCGTGCTGGCGGCCGCGGTCGCAGTCGCTGCCTTCGGCGCGGGCTTCCTCGTCGGCGACCGCAGCGAGGCGGACGCATTCCGGACAGACTTCGTGGTTCCGATGCGCGGCACGGACGCGGCGCCCACCGCGATCGCCTCGCTCGACGTCGGCGAGCAGGACAAGAGCGACAACTGGCCGATGATCCTGACCGTGCGCGAGCTGCCGCGCTTGCCGGAGGGCGACCGCTACGAGCTCCTGCTCACGAAGAAAGGACGGCCGGCGGTCTCGTGCGGGACGTTCCAGGTCGCCGGCAAGACGGTCGTCTACCTGAACGCGCCCTACCGGCTCCGGCAGTACGACGGCTGGGTGATCACGCGCGAGGACTCGGACGAGATCCTCGTGCGGACGGCGAAGGTCTAGTGTCGCTGAAGGGGCACTAGGGCGCGACGCGGCCGTTCGCGACGAACGCTGCGTGCGTGACGGGCATCCGCTCGGCGAAGAAGCGCTCACAGGCATCGGCGTAACGTCGAATCTCGCGCTGGGCAGTCTCCGCGGCGCGAAGCGAGATGAAGTTCATGAGCGCGCGGGCATTGACGGTCCAGAAGAACTCGGTGTACGCACCGACGGGAAGGACCGCCCGCGCGAGCTCGCGCGCAACGCCCTGCTCGACCAGCCGCTCGTAGACCGCGTAAGCGGACTCGTACACCGCCTTCAACTCCTCGCGCGTCGATTCGGCAAGGTCGGCGTCGACGGGCTCGAACGAGTAGCTGCCCGGCTTTCCGACCTGGCTGCGCACATCCTCGGGCGCGGGCACGTAGAAGTCGTCCGTAGCCCGGGCATACCGCATGCTGAACTCGTTGAACGACCCGACCCGGTGTCGAAACCACTCGCGCGCGACGAAGATCGGCGCCCGGATGTGGAAGCGAAAGGCGTTGTGCTCGAAGGGCGTCCCGTGCCGGTCGCGCATCAGGAACCGGATAAGCCCCTCGTCCGCCTCGTCCATCGCGTCCTTGCGCCGCGCGAAGCTGACGCGGGCCCCGTTGACGACCGAGAGATCGGTCGCCATCGCGTCGTCGAGCCGGACGAAGCCGTGATCGAGGACCTGGATGGTGTTCTCGGCGATGACGTCCTGCATGACGGCCACGCCGTCGAGTCTAGCGAGGGGTCCCGTCGAACCTGGTACGGTCGCGGCGATGGGCGCGGAGCTCCAGGCGATCGGAATGGTCACGCACGACCTGGCCGAGTCGTGCCGCTTCTACCGCACGATCGGCCTCGACGTGCCCGAGCCTGACGCCGACGATCCGCACGGCCACTTCGAGATCACCCTGCCGAGCGGCCTGCGGCTGATGTGGGACACCGAGGACATGATCCGGCAGATCTTTCCCGACTGGACGGCGCCCGTCGGCCAGCGCGTTGCCCTCGCCTTCGGCTGCGGCGATGCCGAGGGCGTCGACTCGACGTACCGGCGCGTGATCGAGGCGGGATTCAGCGGGGCCACCGAGCCCTGGGACGCCTTCTGGGGACAGCGCTACGCCCAGGTCCTCGATCCCGACGGGAACAAGGTCGACCTCTTCGCGCCGCTCGAGGGCTGACCTCCACGCCGGCTCCTCCGGCTTCTCCTACGCCTCGTGGAGGCCGGGGTTCTACCCGGCCGGGGCGAAGCCGGGCGACTTCCTGCGCCTGTACGCCGAGCGGCTCCCGACGGTCGAGCTGAACACGACCGGCTACCGGCTGCCGTCCGAGGAGCAGTTCGAACGGTGGGCCGCGCAGACGCCGCCCGGCTTCACCTTCGCCGTCAAGATGCCGCCGCGCCGGATCGAGGCGATCGCCGCCTTCGAGGAGCGTGTGCGCCGGCTCGGCGACCGGCTCGGCCCGGTACGCGCCCTGGTCGAGCAGCCTCGCGACGACGGCTTCCTCGAGCTCTTCCTCGGATCGATCGATTCCGGATTGCGCTACGCGCTCGATCTTCGCGATCCGTCCTGGGACGGCGTGGAGGAGCGGCTCGCCCGGTCGGGCGCCGTCCGGGTCGGCGACCTGAACGCGGACGCGCCCTTCCGGTACCTCCGCTACCGCGACCCGCCCTGGGACGAGGCCGCGCTCGCGGAGATCGCCGGCGACCTCGACCCGCTGCTCGCCGACGGCGTCGAGGTCTTCTGCTACTTCCGGCACGAGCACGAGCCCGCGGCGCCAGCCGCGGCCGCGCGTCTGCTCGAGCTCGTCGCCGGTCCGGCCGGCACCTGACGGACCGCGTCTCGACGTGCTCGAGGCGCTCCGGTACGATGCACTTGATTTTGATACACCGTTGCCCAGTGGGCAATTGGCGCCCCAATGCTGCCTTCCTCCTCTCCTTACATCGTCATCGGCGCCGGCATCCACGGCCTCTCGACCGCATACCATCTCGCCCGCGAGCTCGAGGCGTGCCAGCTCGGCTCGGGCGCGGACATCGTCGTCCTCGAGAAGTCCCGGCCGGGCGCGGGCGCTTCGGGAATCGCGTGCGGCGTCGTCCGCAACAACTACTTCCAGCCGGCGATGAGCGAGCTGATGCAGGCGTGCGTGGAGGTGTGGGAGTCCGATCCGGAGGCGTATCACTACAACGCCGTCGGCTACATGGCGCTCGGGCCCGCCGTCCAGGAGCAGGATCTCGTCGAGATCTACGAGCGCCAGGAGCGGATCGGCTACCGCTCGACCCTGATCACCGGCGCCGCCGACGTCGACGCATACATGAAGAACCTCTTCCCCGACTGGCGGGCGCAGGGGGTCACGGCCTGCCTTCACGAGCACCAGGGAGGCTTTGCCTTCAACCAGGACTCCGTGAACGGCCTGCTCGCGAAGGCCGAGGCCGAAGGCGTCCGCGTCGTCACCGGAGTCACCGTCGCCGATTTCGACTTCGCCTCCGACGACTCCGTCCGCGCCGTCCTCACCGATCGGGGCAGCATCGACGTCGGGCAGCAGGTGGTCGTCGCGCCCGGACCCTGGGCGCCGCGGTTCTGGCGGGCGCTCGGCCTGCCCGACCGAATCGACGTGCGCACCCCGAGCGGCGAGGTCGTCGAGGACCAGCCGATGTGGACGTACTGGAACCTGCAGGAAGGCGAGATCATGGTCGATCCGACCCTCTTCGCGACCGCAAACGGTGGAGCGCCCCCGGTCATCCACCTCGACACGGACACGCCGCTCGTGGCCGACGACGGCAGCCTCGTCACCGACGAGCTGTGGGGGATCTACTTCAAGCGCGACCGGCACGGCGTCCAGGGCGGCGCATCGCCGCTCGTCGTCGAAGGTGACGTCGAGCTCGATCCCTACCCGTCGACGACGAACGTCGACTCGGGCTTCGCGGACATGTGGTGCGCGGCGCTCTCGCATGCGATGAGCCGCTTCGAGGGTTGTCGCTCGAACTACCGGAACGCCCGCTCCGGCGGCGTCGGCGCCTTCACGGTCGACAACTTTCCCGTCTTCGACCACGTGCGGCCGAACGTGTACGCCATCCTCGACTCGAATCACGGCTACAAGATGATCGGCGTGGGCCGCGAAGTGGCGAGGGTGCTCGTCGGCCGGCACTCGAGCCTGCTCCATCCGTTCCGCTTCGACCGGTTCGCCTCCGGCGACCTGCATCCGGTCTCGCATTCGCCGTATCCCTGGTCCTAGCCGGAATCTCGAGGCTTGGTCTAGGCGGAGGGCTGCCAGCCGAGCTTCGCGGAGATCGCCTCGGCTCGTTCGCGCAGCGGCTCGATCGCCGCGTGCATCGCGTCGGTGTCGAAGCGGAATGCGGGACCCTGGAGCCCGAGAATCGCGGCGAGCGCGCCGCGGGCTGGGCCGACGCGGTCGGGGAGCGGGAGGAGGATCTCGCCGCGCTCGCGGCGCCCGTATGGGGAAGTCGTGGAGAGCTGACCGCGATCATCGGAGTCCAGGGTCCTACCACTCGGCTCGATC
>JBOHAW010000346.1:0-2048 GCA_050697975.1 Gaiellaceae bacterium | reverse complement strand
CAAGGCGACTGGGGCTCGGCGCTGCTCGCGGCCGGCGGTGAGGTCGTCGCGCGCGGGCCGGGCGGGGACCGGACGGTCCCGCTGGCGGAATTCTTCCAGGGGCCGTTCACGACCGCGCTCGAGCCGACGGAGCTGATCACGGAGGTGCGTGTGCCCGACCCCGGGAAGCGCGCGGGCGGCACGTACCTCAAGCTCGAGCGGAAGGTCGGCGACTTCGCCACGGTCGGCGTCGCCGTCCACGTCTCGCTCTCGAACGGCGCCGTCGAGCGGGCGGGGATCGCGCTGACCGCGGTCGCGCCGACGAACGTGCGGGCGACCGCGGCGGAGGAAGCGCTCGCGGGCGCCGAGCCGGGCGACGACTCGATCCGAGCGGCGGCCAGGCTTGCCGCCGAGGCGGCGGAGCCACACTCGGATCACCGCGGCAGCGCCGAGTACAAGCGCGAGATCGTGCGCGTCTTCACCGAGCGCGGCCTGCGCACCGCACTCGCGAGGGCCCGGGGCGAGCAGCGATGACCCACACGTGCCCGAACTGCGGCTCGGAGATCCCGCACGACATCGGCCAGCACGCCACCGTCCCGATCGCGGGCGTGGTCACGTGCCCGACGTGCGGCGCCACCGTCATGCTCGACAAGCCGGGCGCCGAGCCGGACGACGTCGCGGCGCCGGACACGGAAGCCCCGCGCGCGACCGAGGGCGGCTGGGGCGAGGAGCGCCCGGAGTCGTTCGCCGGCAGCGAGACGATCGAGGGGGTCATCGACGAGCTCGAGGAGAAGGAGGGCGGCCCGGACGGATGACCCAGGCACCGGATATCGAGCGGGCGGCGCCGGCACGGCCGGTCACGGCGACCGTCAACGGCGAGCGGCGAAGCGCGGAGGTCGAGCCAAGGCTCTTGCTCGTCCACTTCCTGCGCCAGACGCTCGAGCTGACCGGCACGCACGTCGGCTGCGACACGACGAGCTGCGGCGCCTGCACGGTGCTCCTCGACGGCACGCCGATCAAGTCCTGCACGATGTTCGCCGTGCAGGCGGACGGGCGCGAGATCACCACGGTCGAAGGGCTTGCGAGCGGCGGCCAGCTCCATGCGCTCCAGGAGGGCTTCAAGGAGGAGCACGGGCTCCAGTGCGGCTTCTGCACGCCGGGGATGATGCTGACCGCCGCGGCGCTGCTCGCCGAGAACCCCGATCCGAGCGAGACCGAGATCCGCTGGGCCCTCTCGGGGAACCTCTGCCGCTGCACCGGCTACCAGAACATCGTCAAGGCCGTGCAATGGGCGGCGCGCAAGCAGGCCGAAGGAGGGGCGTGATGGCGGTCGAGGAGCAGGCGGGCGGCTGGCTCGGCAAGAGCGTCAAGCGCAAGGAGGACGCGCGCTTCCTCCAGGGCCGCGGCACCTACGTCGACGACGTCGTCCTGCCGCGGATGCTGCACATGGCGATTCTGCGCAGCCCGTTCGCGCACGCGCGCATCCGCTCGATCGACACCTCGCGGGCGCAGGAGCTCGACGGGGTGGTCGCCGTCGTCACGGGCGAGCTCCTCGCCGAGCACAACCTGGCCTGGATGCCGACCCTCTCGGGCGACACGCAGGCCGTGCTCGCCACGGACAAGGTGCGGATGCAGGGGCAGGAGGTGGCGTGCGTCGTCGCCGAGGACCCGTACGTCGCGCACGACGCGCTCGAGCTGATCGAGGTCGACTACGAGCCGCTCCAGGCGGTGACGACGCCGCAGCAGGCGCTGAAGGAGGGCGCGCCGCTGATCCGGGACGACAAGGAGGATCAGACCGACAACCGCGTCTACCACTGGGAATCTGGCGACAAGGAGGCGACCGACCGCGCATTCGCGGAAGCCGACCGCGTCGTCAGCCTCTCCACCGTCTACCCGCGCTCGCACCCGGCCCCGCTCGAGTGCTGCGCCTGCGTCGCCGACGTGAACCCGGCGAGCGGCAAGGTGACGATCTGGATGACGTCGCAGGCGCCGCACGCGATCCGGACCGTGTTCGCGCTCGTCACCGGGCTCCCCGAGCAGAACATCCAGATCATCTCCCCGGACATCGG
>JBOHAW010000345.1:0-5187 GCA_050697975.1 Gaiellaceae bacterium | reverse complement strand
CCGTCGCGCTCGGCCGGGCTCGTGCCGACGACGGCACCGATTGTCCGGTTCACGGCGGCGACGACGGAACCGGCGGCCTCGGCCGCCGTTGCGGCGACGGAGGCAACCGCGCGGTCGGCCGGCGCTGCGGCACGCTCGGCCGACCGGACGGTCACGGTCGCGGAGCGCTTCGCCGTCGTGGAGACGGCGGCCTTCGCGACGGGCTCGGCGGACACGCTCGCCGAGACAGCGGGAGCGGGCGCCGGGTTGACTGCAACGCTCGCCTCTACGGCGACGGGCGCCGCCGCAACCGCTGCGGCGACGGGCGGTGGCGCGCCGAGGTCGGTGGCGTGAGCGGCAGCAGCGAACCACGAGGCCAAGAGCGCCACGACCGCGAGAGCGAGGCAGAACCGTCGGGCTCCAGCGACGGAAAACGGCATGTGAATCCTGTGAGACATCTGTGTCGCACGATATGTCCTGAGTCCGAAACGGCCAAACATGCCTCTTTCGCCGAATCCCCCATTCGAGGGATGCCGAATACGCCGTTTCGGGGATCTTGCGACCGCGTGCCGTGCCGACGACGTCAGTGGACGTCCGTCAAGGCAATGTCGGAAAAGGGGGCCCGCCGTGCCACCGCACAAGACCGCAGCCAAGTCCAACCGCCGAAGCTCCGCCGCCGCCGTCAAGACGCCGGTTACCGAGCGCGCCGCGCAGCCGCCGGTCGAGCGAGACGACCGCCAACAGGTCGATCAGGCCGGACGTGAGGTGCTAGCGACCCAGATCCTCCAGGTCCTCGAGGAGCGCGGCCTGCCGCCGGGCGCCTGGCTCGTGGACATCGGCCGGGCGCGACACGCCCTCCAGGACGCCGATTCACTGCTCCGGCGCCTGGAGGAGGCGATCATTCGTTCCGCGAGCTCATCTCCCCTAGACGGGCCGTAAGCCGCCGGAGCTGGTCGTCCTGCGCGTCCAGCCGGGCGAGCAGCTGGTCATGGCGCGTCGCCGCCGCATCGCCGGCGTCCGCAACCCGGCTCTGAAGCTCGCGTAGCTCGGCGTTGACCGCCTTCGCGCCGTTGCGGGGCGGAGGCTCCAGGCGCACGCCCAGGGCGGAGAGGACGCGCAGAAGGGTCGAGCCGCCCGGATCGTGGCCCTGAACCTCCCAGCGGTGGATGTTCCGGCGGTCGGTTCCGACCGCGCCGGCGAGCGCCTCCTGGCTCAGGCCCGACGCTTCGCGGAGCTCGCGAAGCCACCGGCCCAGCGCGGAGCCGTCATCCTCGGATTGTGCGGCCGCACGCACCGCTCCACTGTACAACGTGGCACAGAATTTGTCTCCTTTTTCTTTCGTCAACCTCAGGCTCCGGGCCACCTCCTCGAGTCGACCGGGAGTCGTCGTCGAGGGAGTGTTTGAAAGCCGGCCGCTCCGGTAGACGAGAAGCAAGCTTTCGACCCGATTCCAACGAGGGGGTTCACCATGTTCGTACTGGCTGCGGGCGCCGCGCTCGGCGCGCTGATCGCATTCTTCTTCGACCCGCAGAGTGGAGGGCGCCGGCGCGCGCTGACGCGGGATCGCACCGCCGCCACGATCCGCCGCGGCAGGCGCACGGCCGCGAAGACGGCCCGCGACGTCACCGCCGAGGCATCCGGCGTCGTGCAGGCGGCGCAGCACCGGACCGAAGAGCCGAAGGACTACGACGACGCGACGCTGGCGCAGAAGGTTCAGAGCGAGCTCTTCCGCGATCCGGACGTGCCCAAGGGACAGATCGACGTCAACGCGCAGGAGGGCGTGGTCGTCCTGCGCGGCGAGCTGCCGAGCCCGGAGCTGATCGACGAGCTCGTCGAGCGGACCCGGAGCATCCAGGGCGTCCGGGACGTGGAGAACCTCCTTCATCTGCCGGGCTCCGAAGCGCCGATGCACCAGTAACGCCGCAGCACGCCCGGCTGCGGAAAGGCGGGTGGCCGGCTCGTAGCGCGGCCGCTCGCCGGCGCGAGGAGTGATTCAATCGCCGCGTGGAAGCCGGGAGCGACGCCCAGCGCCCCGGCGCCCTGCTGACGCCGACCTTCCTGCTCGTCACCCTGGCCGCACTGGGAGCGTTCGTCTCGATCGGCGCGCTGCTGCCGACCCTTCCCCGCTACGCGGACGGACCGCTCGGGGCCGGCGGGGTCGGAATCGGCCTCGCTGCAGGCGCCAGCAGCATTACGGCCCTCGTGTGCCAGCCCCTCGCCGGCAGGGCCGGCGACCGCCTCGGCCGGCGAGTCCTGCTCCTCGGCGGCACCGGTCTGATGGCGGCGACGACTGCGACCTACGTCCTGATCGACGCGCTCCCGCTGCTCGTCGGCATGCGCCTGCTGACCGGCGTCGGCGAGGCGCTCTTCTTTGTCGGAGCGGCCACGATCGTCAACGACCTCGCCCCCGGGGAACGGCGAGGCCAGGCCTTCAGCTACTTCACGCTCGCCGCGTACGGCGGGCTGGCGATCGGGCCGCTGCTCGGCGACATCGTGCTCGCCGGCGACCGTTACGACGCCGTCTGGCTCGCCGCCGCGGCGAGCGCCCTGGCGGCGTTTCTGATCGGCCTCCTGGTCCCCGAGACGATGCCGGCGCACGACGGCCCGAAGCCCGGGGGACGATTCGTCTACGGGCCCGCTCTTCCGCCCGGTCTCGTCCTGCTCGCCGCCCTCTTCGGCTTCGGCGGCTTCAACGCGTTCATCGCCCTCTACGCACTCGAGCTCGGAGTCGAGCGTACGGGGCTGGTGTTCGCCACCTTCGCCGTGATCGTCCTCCTCGTGCGCAGCGTCGGCGCGCGCATCCCGGACGTGCTGGGACCCAGACGGGCGGCGCAGGTCGCCCTGGTCTGCCTGTCGCTCGGGATGGCGACGATCGCCGGCTGGCGGACGGTTGCCGGACTGTTCCTCGGCACCGCGATCTTCTCGGTCGGCCAGTCGCTCGCCTTTCCGGCGCTGATGGCCCTCGCCGTCGGGAACGCGCCGCCCGCAGCGCGCAGCTCCGCCGTCGGCACGATCTCGGCGTTCGTCGACCTGGCGATTGCGCTCGGCGCCGTCACCCTGGGCGCGGTCGTCGGCATCGCGGGCTACCGGGGCGCATTCCTCACGGCGTCGGCGGTCTCGGCGGGCGGGCTCCTGCTGCTCGCCCGGCTCCGGACTCCATCGCCCTGAGATGGAATAGGCTGACTCTCGGCTAACGACGACAGAGGTCGGATGGCTGAGCTGGGACAAAGCTGGGCCGACGAGCTCGCCCTGTACGAGGTGGAGGCGCACGAGGCGCCCAGGCCTACTACCGCGGGCGGGGAGACCATTCTCGTGGTCGAGGACGAGGAGCTCGTGCGCAGGCTGATCGTCGAAGTCCTGACCGAGCAGGGCTACGTCGTGCTCCCGGCCCGCAACGGCGCCGAGGCGCTCGCCCTCGCGGCGGAGCAGGACCGCATCGACCTCGTGCTCACAGATCTCGTCATGCCGGGCATCAACGGCCGCGAGCTCGCGGAGCGGCTCGCCGAGTCGCACGGCGAGGCGCGCGTGCTGTTCATGTCCGGCTACGGGGAGAGCGTGATCGTCCACCGCGGCGTGCTCGAGCCCGAGACGAGCTTCATCGAGAAGCCGTTCACGCTCGCCGCGCTCGCCGCGGAGGTACGGGCGACGCTTGACCGCGCCGGTCCGGCCTAATCGCGAAGCTTGCGCAGGAGCGGCAGGCCGTACCAGAACCAGGCGAAGCAGCCGGCGACGAGGCCCGTCACGATCGCGGTCAGCGGCGCCTTGAACAGGAAGTCGGTGAGCAGGAAGACGGAGCTCGTCATGGCGAGCGCGAGAAAGCTCATCCCGGCGATCGCGAGGCGGTTCGACGTCGTGATCAGGCGCTCCTTGTCGTAGTCGCGGAACCGCAGCCGGTGGTAGGCGCTCGGCGCGATCAGCAGCGCCGAGCCGACGGCCGTGCAGAAAAGCGCGAGTAAATAGGTGTCCTTCTGCAGGTCGTTGACCCGCTCGAAGCGCTGCGTGAACGGGACGGTGAGCAGGAATGCGAACAGCACCTGCACGCCGGGCAGCGCCACCCTGAGCTCGTTCAGGAGCTCGATCAGCTCGCGGTCGAGCTTCTCGTCCCGGGATTCGGCCACCGCTGCGAGCATACGCGGAGGAAATGCCGATTCGCCCGCTGCTCGAGCGCGAGCTCGACCCCGACCCGCGCCGTCAGTTCGCCGCCTGGCTCCGCGAGGCCGAGGCGGCGGCGATCCCGATGCCCGAGGCGATGGCGCTCGCTACGGCCGCGGCCGACGGGTCACCGTCCGTCCGGATGGTGCTCCTGAAGGGCCACGACGAGCGCGGCTACGTCTTCTACACCGGGTACGGAAGTCGAAAGGGGCGCGACCTGGCGACGAACCCGCGGGCGGCCCTCCTCTTCCACTGGGCCCCGCTCGGGCGGCAGGTGCGCATCGAGGGCGGTGTGGCGCGGCTGGATCCGATCGAGTCGGACGACTACTTTCGCACGCGCCCGCGGGGAAGTCAGATCGCGGCCTGGGCGTCGAGCCAGAGCGATCCGATCGCGGGCCGGGACGAGCTCGACGCCGCGGCGGCGCGGGTCGCAAGCCGCTTCGAGGGTCTCGACGTCCCGCTGCCACCGTCCTGGGGCGGCTTCCGCCTGACGGCCGAGCGGTTCGAGTTCTGGCAGCACCGCGAGGATCGCCTTCACGACCGCCTGGCGTATGAGCCGGGCCCGGGAGGCCGCTGGGCCGTGCGCCGGCTCGCCCCCTGAAGCGGGCGCCGACCGTGACGCAAATCGATGAGCCCCGGTCGCGCCGACTCGAGGTCGACCGGCCGCACTTAGTCAATCCCGGCGCGCTCGCCGCACCCCGACGATGGAAGGGAATGGTTCTTGCGGCCCGCGCCCTGCTCGTCTCACTTGCCTGCGCCCTCTCGCTCGCGTACGCCTCGACCACGTGGGCCGGGGGCGGCCGGTACGTGTTCGACGGCGGCACGGCGCGGCAGCAGGCGCAGGTCCGCTCCGCTCTCGCTGCGAGTGCCTTCGACTGGAACGTGGTTCCGGCCGAGGTCACGATCCATCTTTCCCGCACGGCCGTGTCCTCCTCGACCCCGGGCCACATCTGGCTCGACGCGGATCTGCTCGGGGCCGGCGTCTTCGCGTGGGCGACGGTGCAGGACGAGTACGCGCACCAGGTCGACTTCTACCTCTTCGACGACGACACTCGG
>JBOHAW010000344.1:0-8315 GCA_050697975.1 Gaiellaceae bacterium | reverse complement strand
GACCGCGCCGTCGCCGCCGCCCGCGGCGCCCTCGACGGACCGTGGGGCAAGACGCCGCCGACCGAGCGCTCGCGCCTTCTGCACGCGCTCGCCGACGCGATCTCCGCCAACCGCAAGGAGCTCGGCGAGCTCGAGGCGCGCAACGTCGGGAAGGCGATCTCCTCGGTCAAGGCCGAGTTGCACCAGGGCGCCGAGAACTTCCGCTTCTACGCCTCTGCGATCGGCTCGATCGCCGGCCGCTCGAATCCGATCGGCGGCTCGCTGCTCTTCTACTCGCTCAAGGAGCCGGTCGGCGTCGTCGGCCAGATCGTGCCGTGGAACTACCCGCTGATGATGGCGACCTGGAAGCTCGCTCCAGCGCTCGCGGCCGGCTGCGCGGTCGTGCTCAAGCCCGATCCCGCGACGCCGCTCACGGCGCTCCGTCTGGCGGAGCTCGCTGCCGAAGCCGGCTTCCCTGCCGGCGCGATCAACGTCGTTCCCGGCGACGGGCCCACCACCGGCGCGTACCTCGTGCGCCACCCCGGTGTGGACAAGGTCGCGTTCACCGGCTCCACGAAGACCGGCGGCGAGATCATGCGACTCTGCTCCGAGCCGATCAAGCGGGTGACGCTCGAGCTCGGCGGCAAGAGCCCGAGCATCGTGTTCGCGGACGCGAACCTGGCCGACGCGATCCCGAGCTCGGTGTGGGCGATCTACTACGCGGCGGGCCAGAGCTGTGAGGCGCGCTCGCGGGTGCTCGTGGAGCGGACCGCGTACGACGACGTCGTCGCGCAGTTCGCCGACCTCGCCGGCAAGCTCAAGGTCGGCGATCCGCTCGATCCCGAGACGCAGGTGGGCTCGCTGATCTCGGTCGCCCACCGCGACAAGGTGCACGGCTTCGTGCAGCGCGGGCGCGAGGAGGGCGCCGAGGTCGTCGCGGGCGGTGAGCCTGGCGACGGCAAGGGCGCGTTCTACCCGCCGACCGTGCTCGCCGGGGTCGAGAGCGGGATGGAGGCGGCGCAGGAGGAGATCTTCGGGCCGGTCGTGACGCTGATCCCGTTCGAGGACGAGAAGGACGCGATCCGGATCGCGAACGACGTCAAGTACGGGCTGATGGCAACCGTCTGGACGTCCGACCCGGCGAGGGGACACCGCCTGGCGAGCCGCATCAAGGCCGGCACCGTCGGCATCAACATGCCCTACACGGCCTTCCCCGGGATCCCGTTCGGCGGCTACAAGCAATCGGGGTTCGGCCGCGAGCTCGGCCTCGAGACGCTCGAGCTCTACCTCGAGACGAAGAGCGTGCTCGTCTCGACCAGCCCGAAGCCGTTCAACCCGTTCGGGCTGTAGCGACCGACCGCTACCGCTGGGCGGTGCTCGCGGCCGGAACCGGCGCGTCGGCCAGCGCCTCCGCGGCGCTGATCGGATTGCCCGTCCTCGCACCCGCCCTGCGCGCGGAATACGACCTCAGCCTCTCGGAGATCGGCGTCGTCCTCTCGAGCATGTGGGCCGGGCCGCTCGTGACGTTGCTTCCTTGGGGGCTCCTGGCCGACCGGATCGGCGAGCGGCTCGTCCTCGCGATCGGACTCGGTGCGAGCGGAATCCTGCTCGCTGCGGCCGGCTTCGCGCCGAGCTTCGTCGCTCTGACCGTGCTGCTCACGCTCGCGGGCGCGGCCGGCGTGAGCGTCAACTCCGCGAGCGGCCGGGCCGTGATGTCCTGGTTCGGCCCGGAGGAGCGGGGGTTCGCGCTCGGCGTGCGCCAGACCGCGATCCCGCTCGGCGGCGCGGTGGCCGCGCTCGCGCTGCCGGTGCTCGAGGACGCCGGCGGGCTCGGCGCCGCCTTTCTCTTCCTCGCCGGTCTCGCCTTCGCCGGCGCGCTGGCGGGTGCGCTCGTGATCCGGGACCGGGCGCGGGAGCCGGTGGAGGACGCGGTCCCGTGGACGCTGCGAGACCGGCGACTCTGGCGGCTTTCGCTCGGCAGCGGCCTGTACCTGGTCGCCCAGGTCGCCCTCACCGGCTTCGTCGTCCTCTTCCTCCACGACGAGCGCGGCCTCTCGAACGGCGAGGCCGCGGGTGTCCTCGCGGCCCTCCAGGTCGTCGCCGTCGGAGCGCGGATCGGCGCCGGCCGCTGGTCGGACCTGGTCGGCTCCCGGCTTCGCCCGCTGCGGGCGGTGGGGATCGCCATCGCCGTCACGCTTGGCCTGTCGGCGGCAGCGCTCGACACGTCGCTCTGGCTGCTCGTACCCGGGCTCGTGATCGCCGGAGCGATCTCGATGGCCTGGAACGGGCTTTCCTTCACGGCGGCGGCCGAGCTGGCCGGCCAGGCACGGAGCGGCGCCGCGATCGGCCTCCAGCAGACGTTTCTCTCGGCGGTCGGCGTCGGTGTGCCCGTCGCCTTCGCGTCGACGGTCTCGGTGACCTCGTACCAGGTCGGGTTCGCGCTCGCCGCCCTGTGCCCGCTCGCCGGCTGGTGGGTGCTGGGCTCGCTTTCGAATCGCTAGTGTCCCTTCAGGTAATGCTGCCCCGAAGCAGGCGTGTATTGCTTGAAGGGGCACTGACCGGGGTATCGGTGGTCCGTGCGCCTCTACCCGGACGTCCCGGCTAGGAGGGCGGCCACGCTGCTCCGCGACCTGCTCGCGGTTGCGCTGCTCGTCCTCTTCGCCTGGCTCGGGCTCACGGTGCACGACGCGGTCGATCGGCTCGCCGTCCTCGGGGAGGGCGTGCACGGGGCCGGTAGCGCGGTTCAGGGTGGATTCGAGTCGGCCGCGGACAAGGTCGAGGGGACGCCCGTGATCGGCGGCGACGTGGCGGACGGGCTACGCGATGCCGGCGCGGGCACCGGCGGAAACGTGGCCGAGCTGGGCGAGCGCGGCGAGAGCGCCGCCCACCGCCTCGCCGACCTCCTCGGATTGCTCACGTTCGCGCTGCCCGCGGTGTTCGTCCTCGCTTCGTGGCTGCCGGGGCGGATCGACCAGGCCAGGCGCCTCACCGACGCGTCGCGCGCCCTCGCCGACCCGGGCTCCCCCGAGCGCCGGCGCCTCATCGCCATGCGCGCCGCCTTCTCCCTGCCGTACGGGCAGCTGCTCGCTTACACGCGCGATCCGCTCGGCGACCTCGCCGCCGAGCGCTACGACCCCCTCGTGGCCGCAGCGCTCGACGATGCAGGGCTCCGAGCTCCTTAGATCCAGTCGAACTCCTGCTGGAGGATCGGGACGAGGAAGTAGAGCGTGAAGGCGAATGCCGCCCCGTACATGAGCGGGTGCACGCGCGCCGCCTGTCCCTGGAAGAGCCGGATCAGGACGTAGGCGATGAAGCCGGCCGCGATGCCGTCCGTGATCGAGAACGTGAACGGCATGAACATGATGATGATCGCCGCCGAGAGCCCGACGGCGACGTCGTGGAAGTCGATCCCCGCCAGCCGGCGCTCGGGCGTCGTCGCGCGCCGGATCGGCCGCTCGCCTTCCGGGTCGTGACGCGCGGGGTCGCCCGACTCGATCTCGGCGTCCTCCTCGGTCTCCGTCAGCACGCTGATCATGAGCCAGCCGACGATGATCAGCGCCGGTGCCGTCGCCTGCGGCGGCACCATCCCGATCAGCGGCGCGATGAACATGAACGGGAAGAACAGCGCGCCCGTGACCACGCTCACCCAGCCGGTACGGCCGCCGACGCCGACACCGGACGCCGACTCGATGTACGTCGTCGCGGACGAGGCGGACGCGAAGCCGCCCGCGGCCGCGGCGACCGAGTCGACGAGGAGCGGCTTGCGGATATCGGGCATCTCGCCGCGCTCGTCGAGGTACCCCGCCGCCTTGCCGACGCCGACGAGCGTTCCCATCGTGTCGAAGAAGTCGGCGAGGAAGAGCGTGAACGCGAACGTGAGGGCGGCGATGAACGGTAGCGTCGAGAAGGCGTCGAAGCTGATCTCGCCGACGAGGCTGAAGTCCGGCGCCTTGAAGACGTCGTCGGGCCAGCGCGCGTAGCCGAGCTCCTTCGGATAGACGTCGGCGGCGTAGTTGACGATCGTCGCGAAGACCGTCGTGAGCACGATTCCGAGGAGGAGGTCGCCCGGGAAGCCGATTGCGCGCAGCCCCATCGTCAGCGCAAGGCCGAAGAGGGTGATCAGGACGGGCCAGGTCGTGAACTCGGCAAGATCGACCGGTGTCGCCGCGCCGCGGACGACGAGCCCGGAGTTGAACAGCCCGATGAAGGCGATGAAGAGACCGATTCCGATCGCGATCGCCTTCTTCAGCTCGAGCGGGATCGCGCGCATGATCGCCTCGCGCAGGCCCACGACGACGAGGACCGTCACCGCGAGCCCCTCGATCACCACGAGTCCCATCGCCTCGGGAAAGCCGAGTCCCTCGTTCGCGACGAGCGTGAAGGCGACGACTGCGTTGAGGCCCAGCCCGGGCGCGATCGCGTAGGCGCGGTTCGTGTACAACCCCATCGCGATCGTCATCACCCCCGCGACGAGGCACGTTGACGTGAGAACCGCGTCGAACGGCAGCCCCCTGTTCTCCAGCCCTTCGACTCCGGCGAACCCGAGGATCGCCGGGTTCACGAAGATGATGTACGACATGACGATGAAGGTCGTAATGCCGGCGACCGTGTCGCGTCCGGCCGTGGTGCGGTTCTCGCGGAAGCGGAACCGGCGCCCGGCCGCCGACCCTTCGAACCTCGTAGCCATCTCCGTCATCGAGACGCTCCTTTCGAGGGGGACGAAGCTGCGATGCTAACCCGCTCGGAAGCTGCCGCGAAACGTGCGGTCGCCAGGCTCGACGAGCTCTACGCGATCGGAGAGGGACCGGGCGCGAACCGCCTCGGCTACTCGCCCGAGGAGGACGAGGCGCACGAGCTCGCCGCGCGGTGGATGCGCGACGCCGGCCTCGAGGTCGCGGTCGACGGCGCCGGCAACACGTTCGGACGGCGAGGCGCCGGCGACGTCTGGACCGGGTCGCATCTCGACACCGTCCCTGACGGCGGCCGCTTCGACGGCGCGCTCGGCGTGGCCGCGGCGATCGAGGTGGCCGAGCTGCTCCCGGACGCACCGCTGACCGTCGTCGCCTTCCGCGACGAGGAGCGCGGAGCGACCGGCAGCCGCTCGCTCGCGAGCTTCCCACGCGCGTTCGTCGAGCTCCACATCGAGCAGGGGCCCGTGCTGGAGCGGCTGGACGAGCCACTCGGCATCGTCACGGCGATCGCCGGCCAGGCGCGCGGCCGCGCCACCTTCGCAGGCCGCGCAGGCCACGCCGGCACGACGCCGATGGATGCGCGCGAAGACGCTCTCGTCGCGGCCGCGCGGTTCGTGCTGCACGTCCGTGACGCCGCGCGCGACGGCGCGCTCGCGACGGTCGGCCAGCTCGTCGTCGAGCCCGGCGCGGGCAACGTCGTCCCGGCGCTCGTCACCGTCTCGGTCGACGCGCGCGCGCCGCGCGCGGAGCAGCTCGACGCGCTCGTGGCGGAGATCGGCTTCGAGGTGACGTGGCGGCTGGATCCCGTCGCAATGAGCGACCCGCCGCTCGCCGCGCTGCGCGCTGCCGCACCACACGCGCCCGAGCTCGTCTCGGGTGCGGGCCACGACGCGATGTTCCTGGCGGCCGCCGGCGTGCCCACGGGGATGCTCTTCGTGCGCAGCCTGAACGGCGGCGTCAGCCACTCGCCCGAAGAGGAGACGTCGGTCGCGGACGTCGCTCTCGGCATCGACGCGCTCGCGGGCGCGATGCGTTCGCTCGCTAGCTCTCCGTGAAGCGAATCGGCTGCGCGCCCTCCCACAAGCAGCGCCGCCCCAGCTCACGCAGGTTCTCGCCGCCCTCGACGACGGTGGCGAAGTGGTTGCCGGCCAGCTGCCCGACCTTGCCGGCGAAGCAGCAGGGCCCGTATGGGAAGAGCAGCTCCGTCTCGCTGATGCCTCCCGGGTAGAGCAGGATCTCGCCCGGCGAGGGATAGCTGGTCGCGTTCTCCGGGCCGACGCCGACGTCGAGCTCGCCGAACGGGATCCAGTTCGACTCCCCGCTCCAGCGGCAGTGGATGATCCGGCTCTCGAGCGGCAACAGGCGGCGGAAGGCGGCCACCGTCTCGGGCGCGGTCTCCTCCTCGAGGCGGGCGACGAATCGGAAGCCGGAGGTGTCGATCTCGAGCACGCGGCAAGCCTAACCGGGACGTCCGCCTACGGCTCGCCGGCCGAGGCGCCTTGCTCGATCCAGGCGCCGAGCAGGTTTCGCTCCTCCTGCGTCATGCCCGTGACGTTGCCGAGCGGCATCGCCGTCGACAGCACCGCCTGGCGCTCGATCGCGTCCGCCTGGGCGACGATCTGCTCGGGCGTCTCGAGGAGGACGCCCAGCGGCGCGGTCGTGAACGCCTCGCTCGTGGGGTCGGAGGAGTGGCAGCTCGCGCAGCGCGACTCGACGATCTCCTGCACACGGGCGAATGACACCGGCTCGGAGCCGGCCTCGGCCTTCGGCGCGCCGGGCGGCTCGATCGCGACCGCGAGCGCAACGAGGGCGACCGCCGCGCTGACGGGAATCGAGACGACCGTGCGCCCGCCGTGGCGGAGGTTGAAGAAGTGCCGCACCCAGGCGCCGATGACCATCAACGCGACCAGGACGAGCCAGGCGCGCTCGTGGCCGTACGTGAGCGGGAAGTGCCCGGCGATCATCGTGAAGACGACCGGCAGCGTGACGTAGTTGTTGTGGACGGAGCGCTGCTTGGCCCGAAAGAGCGGTGCCGGGTCGGGCTCTCGTCCCTCCTGCTTCGCCCGCACGAGTGTCTTGTGCGCCGGGATGATCACAAAGAAGACGTTCGCCGACATGATCGTGCCGAGCATCGCGCCGACCTGAAGGTACGCCGCCCGAGCGCTGAAGAGCTCGCCGGCTCCCCAGGCGGCCAGGACGACGCCGGCGACGACGACGGCGCCGAGCAGGAGCTCGGTGCGGCCGAGCGCGCGGCAGAGCACGTCGTAGACGACCCAGGCCGCCGCGAGCAGGCCGACGCTGATCGCGACCGCCGTCCCGGTACCGAGGTCGGCGACGCTCCGGTCGATCAGCGCTACGTCGGCCTCGAGGTAGTAGAGGACGATCATCAGCGCGAGGCCGCTGAGCCAGGTCGCGTACGCCTCCCACTTGACGAAGTGCAGCGGGTCGGGAAGGTCGCGCGGCGAGACGCGGTACTTCTGGACGTGGTAGAAGCCGCCGCCGTGCACGGACCACAGCTCGCCCGCGACGCCCTTCCGGGCGTGGTCGGGATCCCTCGGTGGCAGGAGCGAGTTGTCGAGGAAGACGAAGTAGAACGAGGAGCCGATCCAGGCGATCCCGGCGATCACGTGCAGCCACCGCAGCAGCAGGTGGAGCCAGTCGGAGACGTACGGATCGAGGGCGGCGGCCGGCAGGCCCGCCGTCACGAGCGCCGCCATCGATCCTGGGCGATCGCCACGAGCTCGTGCATGGCGGTGTGCAGCTCGTCCTCGCGGCTGCGCTCGAGCCGCGCGCGCAACACCTCGAGGATCTGCGCCTTCGGTCGCCTGTTCACGAAGACGACGAAGCGGAAGCCGAACTTCTCCTCGTAGGCCCCGTTCAGGCGGGCGAGCTCCGCCATCGTCGCCTCGTCGCTGTCGTCACCCTGCTCGCCGGCGGAGCGCTCGGACAGGCTCTCCGCCCCGATCGCCGGATGGGCATCGAGCGCCTCGCGCAGCTCCTCCTCGGGCAACCGCCGGATCAGCTCGTGCGCGGCCTCGAGCGGGTACACCTCGTCGGCCAGGCGCTCGACGAACCGCGTCCGGCCCTCGAAGAGCTCGGCGAGCTGCTCGACCGTCAGCTGCCGCGGTAGACCGTGCACGAGTAGGGGGAGAGGAGGAGCGGGACGTGGACGTGGCCGTCGCCGAGCTCGAGCTCCAGCTCGACCCGGCGGAAGAAGGGCGACGGCGGATGGAAGACGAGACGGTGGGCGCCGGGCGCGAGGCCGGCGCCGAGCTCGCCGATGCGGCCGTCCTCGTTCGTCGTGCCGGAGGCCAGGAGCTCGTTCTCGCGCAGCAGCTCCACGCGGACGCCCGCGGCCGGCCGGCCGCGCTCGGTGTCGAGTACGTGAGTCGAGAGTGAGACGCTCATGACGCGAATCTTCTCGCTTCCCGGCGGTGAGCGCGCGCAATCTCGTGCTCGTCGGCGCGAACGAGTTGGCCGTCTCGGACGACGTCCTCGCCGCCGACGACGAGCCGGTCGACGCGGTGCGGCCCCGCCAGCACGAGGGCGGCCACCGGGTCGTCGGCGCCGCCGAACTCGAGCCCGTCGGTGCGCCAGACGGCCAGATCCGCGCACCGGCCCGGCTCGAGCACGCCGACGTCGTCC
>JBOHAW010000343.1:0-5428 GCA_050697975.1 Gaiellaceae bacterium | reverse complement strand
AGCCGAATCTGGATCGTGTCCCCGGGGCTGCCCGGGAACGGCAACGTGGCATTGATGTGCCCGTTCGGGCTTTCTCCGCTCGGACCGCTGTGGGCCGAGAAGCCGACATTCGCGTCGAATGGGTCGCGCCCGCCGCCGACGACGCGGTCACCGCCGTCGCCCGCCGTGGCGGTGGCGGCGCCGGCCATGGCAACCAGGAACGCTCCAACGAATGCGATGCCGACCAGTCGCCTGCTCATCTCTCTCCCCTTCGTCGAAGGCCTGCCGGTGCGACTCTACAAGGCGCCCGCCGGCGCGACTAGAGACGTACGCTGCCCGGGTGCGCGTCACCGTCAGACTCTTCGCGGGCCTGCGCGAGCGTGCCGGGGAGGGCGCGCGCTCGCTCGAGCTGCCGGACGGAGCGACAGTCGAGCGCGTCTGGCCCGCGCTCGCGCTCGGAGACGAGCCGGCCGGGCTCCTGTACGCCGTCAACCGCGAGTACGCCGCGCGCGAGCGGCGCCTCGCCGAGGGCGACGAGGTGGCGCTGATTCCGCCCGTTTCAGGCGGCGCCTTCCGGGTGAGCGCCGAGCGGCTCTCGCTGGACGCCGCGGTCGGAGAGGTTCGGCGCGAGCAGGCCGGCGCGATCGCGACGTTCACGGGGACGACGCGCGTCCACTCCCGCGGCCGCACCGTCCTGCATCTCGACTACGAGGCGTATCCGGAGATGGCCGAGGACGTGATGGCGCAGATCGCAGCCGAGCTGAGCAGACGCCACGACGTGTGCGCGGTCGCGATCCACCACCGCGTCGGCCGGGTCGAGATCGGCGAGCCGAGCGTGGTCATCGCCGTCTCGGCGCCGCACCGCGCGGACGCCCTCGCGGCGTGCCGCGAGGCGATCGACGCGCTGAAGGAGACCGTGCCGGTGTGGAAGAAGGAGGTGTACGAGGGCGGCGAGGAGTGGATCGGGCGCGGTTCGTAGCTACTGTGAGGTGATGACCGAGCGGGAGACCGAGCCGCGGGAGCAGTACGAGCCGAAAGACTGGTCGAGCCTCTACGAGGCGCGCGACGACGACCCGGCTCTCTACGAGCGCGACTACAAGCCGATCCACCCCCAGCCGGCTTGGCGCAGTCTCGTGCGCAAGCTCTGGGCGCCGATCGCGGCGATCGCCTTCCTGCTCTGGAAGCTGAAGTTCGTCTTCGTCGCGGTCTTCAAGTTCAAGATCTTCACCGTCGCCGGCTCGATGCTCGTCTCGATCGCGGCGTACGCGCTGCTCTGGGGGTGGCAGTTCGCCGTCGGCTTCGTCGTCCTGCTCTTCGTGCACGAGCTGGGTCACGTGCTCGAGGCGAAGCGGCAGGGACTGCCGGTGTCCGCGCCGCTCTTCATCCCCTTCCTCGGCGCGATGATCACGCTGAAGCGGCTGCCCGACGACGCGTGGCGCGAGGCGAAGGTCGCTCTCGCCGGGCCGATCGTCGGCAGCGCCGGCGCCGCTGTCGTGTGGGTCGCCGGCGAGGCGCTCGACTCGGAGCTCCTGGTCGCGCTCGCCTTCACCGGCTTCTTCCTCAACCTCTTCAACCTGCTGCCGATCGTGCCGCTCGACGGCGGCCGCGCGGCGGCGGCGATCCACCCCGCCCTCTGGCTCGTCGGGATGGTGGGCCTGGTCGGACTCCTGTTCGTCTTCCCGAACCCGATCCTCATCCTCATCCTCGTCCTCGGCGGACTCGACGCCTGGCGCCGCTGGCGCGAGCGCCGCGAGCCGGCGGCGCAGGCTTACTACCGCATCCGGCCCTGGCAGCGCGTCGCCACCGGCGTCACCTACCTCGCCCTCGCCACGGTGCTCGTGCTCGCCATGGGCGCCACGTTCACCGAGCGGGATTTGTAGCGGTCGGACCGGGTACGGAGCGGCGTGATGGACGATCGCCGCATCCTCGAGAGCCGGGAACGGAACGCCGAGGCGCACGTCGACGAGATCGCGGAAGAGTTCCGGCAGGGCTTCCGCGTCGTCGACGAGATCGACAGGCCGGCGGTGACGATCTTCGGCTCGGCCCGGGTCACCGACGAGCACCCTGCCTACCGAGAGGCGCGCGTCGTCGCCCTCGGGTTCGCGGAGCGCGGCTGGGCCGTCGTGACCGGCGGCGGCGGCGGCGTGATGGAGGCCGCGAACCGCGGCGCCCGCGACGGCGGCGGGCTCTCCGTCGGCTTCAACATCGAGCTCCCGCACGAGCAGGACTCGAACCCGTACATCGACCTCCTGCACACGTTCAGCCACTTCTATACGCGCAAGACGATGCTGGTGAAGGCGGCCGAGGGCTTCGTGATGTTCCCCGGCGGGTTCGGCACGCTCGACGAGCTGTTCGAGTCGCTGACGCTGATCCAGACGGGCAAGGTGCTCCACTTCCCGGTCGTCCTCTTCGACACCGAGTACTGGGCCGACCTGCTCGACTGGATCGGCGACGAGCTCCTCGCCCACGGGATGGTCTCGCCCGACGACCTCAGCCTTCTCCACGCGACCGACGACACCGACGAGGCCGTGGAGCTCGTGATCGACTGCTACGACCGCCGGTGCGCGGAGATCCCCGCGGCGTCCTTCAAGGAGGACGCGCAGTAAGGGACATGGCCGGGGTCTGACCCCGGACATGTCTACGTCGTCGGGATCACGAAGTAGGAGCCCGGGATCGACTGGCCCGGGCCGTAGACCACCGTGTCGCCGACGGGGATGTACGCGCTCTTGAACGAGTCCTTGCGCAGCGTCTTCCCGGCCTTCGTGACCGTGCGGAAGACGGTGACGTCGAAGCCCTGCTGGTGCGAGCCTCGCTCGTAGCGCACGGACCCGCGTGGCGCGGCAGGGTCGAGCGCGTAGGTCAGCCGGGGCGCCTTCCAGTTCACCTGCGGGCCCGTCGAGGCGGTGACGCGGCGGCCCTCGTCCGTCCCGTAGAAGCTGAAGGTCAGGGTCGAGCTCGTGTACGAGGCCTTGATCAGGAGCGCGTGCTCCATGTCGTTCCGGAACTTGAAGTCGGGCCCGCCCCAGGAGACGGTGGCGTCGCGTCCCATCGGGTAGTGGCTGATGTAGAAGCTGTGGTTGTGGCGCTCGACCACCGGCAGGCCGAGCTCGAAGGCGTTGTTGAAGAGGGTCGTGGCCGTCTGGCAGACGCCGCCGCCGATCGAGGGAAGCAGGAGGCTGCCGACGATCATCTGGCCCTCGAGGAAGCCGCGCCCGGGCGTGCGCGGTCCGACCGAGCCGTTGAACGAGAACGACTCCCCGGGGCGCACGATCGTCCCGTCGATGTAGTCCGCCATCAGATGGACGTTGTGGATGCGGTTCGACGACGACGGCCCCATGTCCGTCGTGAAGCTCGAGACGCGCTCGCGGATGCCGAGGCCCCGCGCCTCCTCCGTCGTCAGCGCTGCCGGGACCGGCTCGAGGCGGAGCGCCGCCGTTCGCTCGCCGTGGGCGTGGGCGGCGGTCGTCACGGCGACGACCGCGGCATCCGCGTCGAGTCCCGTCCCGAGTTGCGAGGGAACGACGGTGGCACGGCTGCCGTCGACCGCGAAGCGCGCGTTGACGGCGCGCTCCTTCCAGGGGGCGACGGCCGGATCGAGCACGCGCGCGAGCCTCGACTCGGCGAAGAGGGCGAGCAGGCGCCCGTCGCGGGCGCGGAAGCGGAGGAGGCGGGCCAGCCGCTCCTGCGTGAGCGTCCCGACCGGCTGCCCCTCGTAGGTCAGCGCCACCGGCGCGGTCACGATGATCCGCGCCTCCTCGGCTGCCGCCTCCGCCGCACGGTCGCGGACGGCCGGCGCCGCCGGCTCGAAGCCGACCGGCACGCTCCCCGCTCCGGCTGCGACGCGGCTCGCGAGCGCGGCCAGGAGGGCGTCGAGGTCGGCGGTCGTGCCGGCGCGCGAGGGCCGGACGACCGGGTTCGTACCCCGCATTACGACGGTGGCCGAGACCGGCGGCGTGCCGAAGCGATCGAGCAGAGCGCGAAGCCGGCGCGCGGCCGCCGGGCGGACGACGAGCACGGGCGCGACCTCGGTGGGCCTCGTCAGCGGTGAGAGCAGCGAGCGGGCGCGTCCGGCCAGGGAGCCGCGGCCCGCCGCGAGCACGGCCGCGGTCGTGGCGCTGCGGTCGAGCGTGAACAGCACCCGGGGCGCGATCCGCGTCTGGCCGGAACCGACGGTGAGCGTGACGGGCTCGGCCAGGCGCCGGGCGGTGAGGGTACGGACGAGCGGGCCCGTCTGGGCGGCGTCGATCCCCCCGAGGTCGGTGCCGAGGATCTGGACTCCCGGCATCGCCTCGCCGCGGTGGAGCAGCGCGCGGCCGGCGAGGAGCGCAGCGACCAGCGCCGCGAGGCCGGCGAGGCCGAGCAGGAACGGCGCGGACCGGCGGAGACGGCTGATCCGGCGGGGGCGGCGAACTGCGAGCTCCAGCATGGGGGACGAATTGAAGCAGGCATCGGGGCCTAGACTCTGGAGCGTGGAGCTGCGCGACCTGCCCTCCGTGGACGAGCTGCTGCGGAACGAGCGCCTCGCGGGCGAGCCGCGGCCGCTCGCGCTCGCGGCCGCCAGGGCGGCACTCGCGCGCGCGCGCGAGGAGCTCGCTGCCGGCGCGGAGCCGGGCGACCTCGTCGAGCGCGCCCTCGCCGAGCTCGCCTCAGCCCGGAGCCCGCGCCTGCGGCGGGTGCTCAATGCCACCGGCGTGATCGTGCACACGAACCTGGGCCGTGCTCCGCTCGCCGAGGCGGCGCTCGAGCGGATGCGCGAGGTCGGCCGCGGCTACTCCAACCTCGAGTACGACCTCGCGGACGGGGCTCGCGGTTCCCGTCAGGACCACGTCGCCGACCTCGTCCGGCGGCTCACCGGCGCAGAGGCCGCGCTGGTCGTGAACAACAACGCCGCGGCGGTGCTGCTGGCTGCGGCCGCGCTGGCCGAGGAGCGCGAGGTGATCGTCTCGCGTGGCGAGCTGATCGAGATCGGCGACGGCTTCCGGATTCCCGACGTGCTCGCCCGCTCGGGCGCGCGGCTCGTCGAGGTGGGAACGACGAACAGGACGCGCGCCGACGACTACGCGCGCGCCGTCGGGCCGGACACTGCGCTCCTCCTGCGCGTGCACCAGTCGAACTTCCGCGTTGTCGGGTTCACCGAGCAGCCGGGAGTCGCCGAGCTGGCGCGCGTCGCGCACGTCTCCGGCCTCCCGCTCGTGGAGGACCTCGGCTCGGGCGCGCTCGTCGACCTGCACGGCGAGCCGTCGCCGCGCGCGAGCCTCGCCGCCGGCGCCGACCTCGTCTGCTTCTCCGGCGACAAGCTCCTCGGCGGCCCGCAGGCGGGCGTCCTCGCCGGGCGCGCCGTCGCGATCCGGCTCGTGAAGCGCCACCCGCTCCTGCGCGCGCTGCGCGTCGACAAGGTGACGCTCGCCGGCCTCGGCGCCACCCTCGCCCATTACGAGCGCGGCGAGGC
>JBOHAW010000342.1:0-3196 GCA_050697975.1 Gaiellaceae bacterium | reverse complement strand
GGCGAGGAGCGACGCCGACCAGGCGGCGAGCTCCGGCGCACGCCGGTCGCGCCAGCGCCCGGCGAGCCGGCCCGCGAGCCGCAGAGCGAGTAGCGCGGTGCCGAAGGCGACGAGCGCTTCCACGACGGCGGAGCGTAGTAGGCTGCGCCGGTGAGGCGTGCGTCCCTCCTCGCGGCGCTCACCGCAGCGCTGGCGACCGGTCTCACTTCTGCCGGAGCCGGGCCTCGGCTCGACTACGCGGGTGTGGCGCGCAACGTGCTCCCGCCCGGCCAGTCGGGCAGCCTCTTCTTCCCGAAGACCTCGACCGACCAGCTCGAGCTCTACGACGGCCTGACGCCGCGGTTCGGATCGGTCGGCGCCCGCGACGTGGAGCGGTTCTTCAAGTCGGCCCGGTTCGGGCCCGACGGCAAGGCGATGAAGGTCGAGCGCCCGCGCGCCGGGCTCCGCATCGTGCGCGACCGCTGGGACGTCCCCCACGTCTACGGCCGCACGCGCGCAGATGTGGCGTACGGGGCCGGCTGGGCGACCGCGGCCGACCGCGGCCTGCTCATGAACCTCCTGCGCGGCCCGGGCCGGGTGGCCGCGATCGACGCTCCGGGACTGGATGCGTTCGCGCTGGCGACGTCGGCGCGCCAGTTCGTCTCGACCCCGCAGACCGAGGCCTTCCTCGCCGCGCAGGTCGAGCTGCTGCGGCGCCAGGGCCCGAAGGGGCGGCTGGCACTCCAGGACGTCGATGCCTACGTGGCCGGGATCAACGGTTACAACCGCGCGAAAGGATTCGAGATCACGCCGTGGGCGCGGAACGACGTGATCGCGGTGGCGACGCTGATCGGCGCCGTCTTCGGGGCCGGCGGCGGGGACGAGGCTCGGCGCTCGCAATTCCTCTCGGCGCTGCAGCAGCGGCTCGGCGCCGAGGGGGGCCGCGCGGTCTGGGACGACCTCCGCCAGCAGCAAAACCCCGAGGCGCCGGTCTCGGTCGACGGCCGGTTCGAGTACGGCACGCACGCCGGCGAGGCCGGCAATGCCGTCCTCGACGAGGGATCCCTCGTGCCGGCGCGCAGCTCTGCCGCCCCCGAGCGGCACCAGATGAGCAACGCCCTGCTCGTTGCGGCGAACCGGGCGGCAGGCGGACATCCCCTGTTCGTCGCGGGTCCTCAGACGGGACACCTCTACCCGCAGATCCTGATGGAGATCGACCTGCACGGCGGCGGCGTCGACGCGCGCGGGGCCGCCTTTCCGGGCGTCTCGCTCTACGCGCTGATCGGCCGCGGCCGGGACTACGCCTGGAGCGCCACCTCGGCCGGGTCGGACATCATCGACGAGTACGTCGAGGAGCTCTGCGGCGACGACACGCACTACCGCTACCAGGGCTCGTGCCGGGAGATGGAGAGATTCGACGCCGGCGTGCTCAGGGGTACCGAGGGGAGGCCGGACCAGCCCGTCGTCTTCCGCACGACCGTGCACGGGCCGGTCGTCGGCTACGCGTCCGTGAAGGGCCGGAAGGTGGCGATCGCACGGAAGCGGTCGACGCGCGGGCGCGAGCTCGTCAGCCTGCTCCACTTCGCCGACCTGAACAGAAATGCCGTCACCTCGGCGCAGAGCTTCTTCCGCACGGCGAGCCAGATGGAGCTGACCTTCAACTGGCTGTACGCGGACGACCGGGACATCGCGCAGTTCACGAGCGGCCGCCTTCCGGTCCGGTCGCCGCAGGTCGAGCCGGGGCTGCCGACGCTCGGCACGGGCGAGTACGAGTGGAGCGGCTTCGTGCCGTTTGCGGGCCACGCCCGCGTCGTCAACCCGCGCGGCGGGCTGCTGACGAACTGGAACAACAAGCCTGCGCTCGGCTTCGCCGCCGCGGACGACGACTGGTCGTACGGCTCGGTGCAGCGTGTGGAGCTGCTCCGGCACGGCCTTGCGGGGCGGCAGAAGCACACGCTCGCATCGGTCGTGGCGGCGATGAACAAGGCAGCGACGCAGGACCTGCGCGTGATCGAGATCTGGCCCGTGATCCGCGCCGCGCTGGGCGGGGGCGGCTCGCCCTCGGCGCGCGCGGCCGCCGCCGCCGACCTGGTGGACGGCTGGCTCGCACGCGGCGGAAGCCGTCTCGACCGGGATCTCGACGGGAAGATCGACGACCCGGGCGCCGCCATCATGGACGCCGCCTGGCCGAGACTCGCCGACGCCGTCATGAGCCCGGTGCTCGGGCCGCTCGTCGACCGGCTCGCGGCGCTCAACTCGCGCGGAACACGCCCGGGATCGAACGGCAACGCCTTCGGCGGCGGCTGGTACGGCTACGTCGAGAAGGATCTGCGGAGCCTGCTCGGCCAGCCCGTGCAGCAGCCGTTCTCGACGCGTTTCTGCGGCGCCGGCGACCGGGTCGCCTGTCGAGACGCTCTCTGGGCTGCGCTCGACGCCGCCTGCGCGGAGCTCGCCGGCGCGCAGGGCCCGGACGCGGCCGCGTGGCGGGCGGACGCCACCCGCGAGCGCGTCAGCTTCGGCGCCTTCATGAAGGAGACGATGCGGTTCGCCAACCGGCCGACGTTCCAGCAGGTGATGACGTTCACCGGCCACCGCCCGCGCTGAGGCTCGTCCGCGCGAGCCGTGTCCAGGGTCAGGCCCTCGGCCATGTCCGCGTAAGCCATGTCCCGGGGTCAGACCCCTTCTCCGGAGGCCTTCGCGCGCGCAACGTGCGAGAGGCAGTTCCCGGGCGATGTCCCCGCCAGCCACGTCCGGGGTCAGACCCCTTCACGGGCCGCCGCCCGAATCGCTAGCTACCCTCCCGGGGGTATGCCCGAGAAGCGCTACCTGCTCACGCCGGGGCCGACGCCCGTGCCTCCGGAGGTGCTCGCCGCGCTCGCCGAGCAGGTCGTCCACCACCGCGGGCCCGACTTCCGCCGGATCTACGCCGAATGCCTCGCCCGGCTGCGGGAGGTCGTTCGCACGGAGCACGACGTGCTGCTCTTCACCGGCTCCGGGACGGCCGCGTTCGAGTCGGCCGTCGCGAACCTCACCTCTCCCGGCGAGCGGGCGATCGTCGTCTCGGCCGGCTACTTCGGCGAGCGCTGGGTCGCGATGGTGGAGGCGTTCGGAGCGGACCTAGTTCACCTCAGGCTGCCCTGGGGCGAGACGCCCGACCCCTCCGACCTGCGCGCGCTGATGGCCGACGCCGGCGGCGCGGAGGTCGTGTACCTGACGC
>JBOHAW010000341.1:0-4069 GCA_050697975.1 Gaiellaceae bacterium | reverse complement strand
GTGGGGGAAACCATGGTTCCCCCACGAGCCCCCTCCTTCACGATCGCGCTCGTTCCTGCGTTCGCAAGGCCTCCCGGCGGGCAAAGCCCGCCTCCGGCCAGAGGCTTCGCGTTGTCGACCTGCGTTTTGAACGTCCAACTTCCCTCCCGCCGGGCCTTCGGCCTGTCGGGAGGTGTCGGGGCGCTCGCTCGAATTCCAACGTGAGACCCGGAAGCTCCTGTTTCCGGGTCGGAATCTGTGTTCAGTGGGCGTTTACGGAAGCCTCGCGCGGCGATGAATCTAGGGAATCCAGGCACGCGGTCGGGTAGAGTCGCCCGGCATTCTCTCGGAAAGGACAGAACGCAATGAAGAGAGCTTTTCGCCTTGTGCTCCTCGTCTGCGCGGGCCTCGTTGCGCTCGCGTTCGGCGGCACCGCGATGGCGGCCTACACGACGCCGAAGCTGATCGTCATGAACCCGAGCGAGAAGCTCGGCGCCGGCGGCCCGCTCACGGTTCGCGTCGAGCAGAGCAAGGACGACGACGCGACGTTCAGGGTCGTCATCTACATCCCCCAGGGATACGTGACCTCGCTCGTGCCGACCGAGGGTCAGACGATCGGGACCGTGAAGGCGCAGGCCCAGGCCAACGCGATCTCGCCGGACGCGATCCTCGAGCTCACCGGCAACATCAAGGGCGACACCTACACGGCCGCGAAATACCCGGTCGGCCAGGCCTGTGCCGGAGCATCGACGGCGATCGCCGGGGTCTACCGGCTCGAGCTGTCCGCCGCCGGCCAGACGATCAACGTGCCCATGTACGTGTCCGCGATCACCGGCGGCCCGCTCGCTACGGTCTTCTCCGCCCAGCTCGTCACGTGCCTCGCGTCGCCGTACATCCCCGTCGCGAGCGGCGGGGCGACCTTCGGCGCGAAGCTGATCAACGCCGATCTGACGTTCGCGGGCATCTTCACGAACCCGACCACGGAGGGCGACTACCGCTGGAGCGCGATCTGGACCCCCTACACGGTCGGCACCGGGGCGCCGAATCCGACGGGGACGGTGGAGACGCAGTCGATCGACCGCCTCGCGGCCCAGCTCGGACTGAACGTGAAGGTGCGCGGGAAGCGCGCCACGTTCGGCGGCACGCTGCTCGAGAACAAGCGCGGCGTCGGCGGCGCGAAGGTCGACATCCTCGTCGGCCGGACGGCCAGGGGCGTCAAGGGCAAGGGGTCGGCCACCTCGAACGCCCGGGGCCAGTACAGCCGCACGGTCACGCTCGGCCGCGGGACCTGGTACGTCCGCACGAAGACGACCGTTCCGACCCGGAGCGCGGCGTGCACCGCGCGCTTCACGCCGGTGCCGTGCATCAACGCGACGCTGCCCGGCTTCTCGGTGTTCAACAACCGCGTGATCCGCTTCCGAGTACGCTAGCTCCCAGGCGGACGCCGACGCTCGAGCGGGGCTCCTTCGGGAGCCCCGCTCTATCCTGAGCACGTGACGCCGATCCGCATCGGCACCTGCAGCTGGGCCGACGAGGGTCTCGTCAAGCACTGGTATCCGCGGGGCGTCTCGTCCGCCGCCGCGCGGCTCCGGTACTACGCCGAGCACTTCGACACGGTCGAGGTCGACTCACCCTTCTACGCCCTCCCGAGCCCGGAGACCGCGGCCAAGTGGGCGGAGCGGACCCCGCCCGGCTTCGTCTTCCACGCCAAGGCCAGCGGCGAGATGACCGGGCACCGCGAGGGTGAGCGGGAGGCCTCATTCCGGGCGTTCCGCGAGTCGCTCGAGCCGCTCGAGGCGGCCGGCAAGCTGCGCGGCGTGCTGCTCCAGTACCACCCTCGCTTCAAGAAGTCGCCGGACGCGTTCGAGGAGCTGGCGAGCGTGAAGGCCCTCCTCGACCCGCTCGTGCCGCTCGTCGAGTTTCGTCACCGCTCCTGGATGACGGAGGACGAGAGCGCCGACACGCTCTCCTTCCTCGAGCGGCACGGCCTCGCGTACGTGTCGGTCGACTCGCCGAAGACGCGCGCGTCGAACGTCATGCCGCGCATCGCCGCCGCCACCCATCCCGTTGCCTACGTGCGCTTCCATGGGCGCAACTGGACGACCTGGAACAAGAAGACGAAGACGACGGCGGAGCGCTTCGACTGGCTCTACAGCCCGCGCGAGCTGAAGGAGTGGGTCGAGCCGCTCGCCGAGCTCTCCGGCAAGGCGGACGAGGTGTACGCCTTCTTCAACAACAACAACTCCGACTACGCGCCGCGGAGTGCCCAGATCCTGCGCCGTCTGCTCGACGAGGCCGGCATTCCGGCGACCGGAGGCGCGGAGCCGGCCTTCGAGTCCCAGACGCTGTTCTGAACGGAGCGGCGCGCCGTCACTCTTCACCGACGACGCGGGACCACTCGTGCCAGGAGCCCGGGTAGTTGCGCGCCTCGTAGCCGGCGAGCCGCAGCGCCTGCACGGCCACCGCGGACCGGCTGCCCGAATGGCAGTACGCGACGATCTCGGCTCCGGCAGGCAGGCCGACGAGCTCGCGGATCTCCTCGGGCGACCGCGCAAGCAGCTCGGAGTACTCGATGTTGCGCGCTCCCGGGATGTGGCCCTGGCGTGGGTCGCACGGGTAGCCCGCCTCGCCGGAGAACTCGACCGGGCTGCGCACGTCGAGGATCGCGAGGTCGTCGAGGCGGGCGGAGAGCTCGTCGCGGTCTATGTCCATCGGGCGACGAACGCGCGCAGGACGCGATCGAACTCTTCGGGCCGCTCCAGGCTCGGCAGGTGCCCGGTGTCGGGGAAGACGTGCGTCGGGATCGACGGCGGGACCTCGTCGACCGCGACGAACGGATCGCCGTCGCCGAGCGTCAGGAGGAGGCGCTCGCCGAGGTCGTGCGCAGTCTGCGACTGGTCGGAGCGGTCGCGGATCGCCTCGACCGCGGCCTCGAGGTCCTCCGGATCCTGCTCGAGCGCGAGCTCGCGCGCGCGGTCGACGGCGGCCCCCGGGGCCTGCGGGCCGAACAGCTTCGGCCGCATCATCGCCCACAGTCCCTCGGCGCCGTCCTGCCGGATCAGCTCGATCGTCTCCGCGCGACCGGCGCGGCGCTCGGCCGAGTCGGCCTCGGCCCGGGAACCCGCGAGCAGGACGGCCCGCACGCGGTCCGGCGCGCGGCGGGCCATCGAGAGCGCGCAGTACCCGCCCATCGAGGCGCCGACGAGGAGCAGCTCGCCGCCGTTCTCGTCCAGCAGGCTGTCCGCCCAGCCGTCCATCGAGCTGCCGCGCCTGTACAACCGCGGAGTCGCGACCTCGTGCCCGGCGAGCGCGTCGCGCTGCGGCTGCCACATACGCTCGTCCAGCGGTAGCGCGTGGAGGAGCAGGATCTTCACCCGCGCTCGATCCGCACCGATCCCTCCGTCGCGGCAGCGTCCGCGTAGCCGTGGTCGCCGCCCTCGATGCCCATGACCCTGGCGAGCTCGGCCAGGATCTCCCGCGGCGGCGGTAGCTCGGCCGGAGAGTCGGCATGGACGGCCGCGGCGCGCACGGCGGCCGGATCCGCCCCGGTGAGCCGGGAGACGACGCGCGGGTTCGCCTGGAGCGCGACGACGTCGCCGGGCGGCAGCGGCCCATGGTACTCCTGCACCGACAGGTACTCGTCGACGATCCCGCCGCGGTCGAAGAGGATGAAGCGCGCCACCCGCCCCTCTTCCACGCCCAGCGCGAGCGCGACGGCGCCCATCCGGTCGGACAGCTCGCGGGCGAGCCGGCGCAGCTGCCTGGGGTCGCGGTCGCAAACGTCGTCGTAGACGGCGATCCAGCCGTTTCGCGGCGGCGTCAGGAGACTGCCGTTCGAGCCGCCCGGCAGCCGCGGCACGAACTGGCGCACGGCGCGCTCGACAGCGGGCGTGTCGTCCGACTGGATGTGGATGGAGCCGAAGCTCGGGCCGGCCGGCGCGGCGTCGGCGGCCAGCAGGCTCTCGACCGGTGCGACGAGCTCGCGCATCAGCTCGGTGAACCCGAGCGCGTCGTAGAACGGGAGCGCCTCGAGGTTGGCCGACAGGCGTACGTGGCCGGCGCCGCGCTCGCGGGCGAGCTCGGCGACGGC
>JBOHAW010000340.1:0-3716 GCA_050697975.1 Gaiellaceae bacterium | reverse complement strand
CTGACGCTCAGAGGCGAGCGCGGCGAGCAGGCCGCCGAGACGGAGCGCTTCATCGACGCGCTGCGCGAGGTCGTCGACGTCCCGGTCGAGAGCTTCGACGAGCGCTTCACGACGGTCCTCGCCGGCCAGGCTGTCATCGGCGACGCGCCCGAGGACGCACGCGCCGCCGCCCATCTGCTGTCGAGCTACCTGACGTGGTCCGGCCCGCGCCCGTAGGCCCACGCCCGGGGCGCAGGCGCCCGACCCGGCGCCAGCTGGCCGTCCGGCGCCTGTTCGCACTCGCGCTGCTCGTGGGCGGCCTGGGCGCGGCTGCCTGGGTCGCCTCGCTGGCGGTGAGCGGGATCACCAACGAGCCTGCGCCGCCTGTCACCACGGCGCCCGCGGCCTCACCGGCCCCCAAGCCGCTCAGAATCGTCTTCCCGGAGGGCTTCACGCGGACCGAGATGGCCAAGCGCATCGCGGCCGTCAATCGCATCGCCAGACGCACGCGCAAGGTGACGCCGAAGCTGTCGCCCAAGGCTTACCTGGCCGCGACGGCCAAGAGCACGCTCCCCGGTCGGTTCGCGGAGGACGGCCGGACGCGCCCGCTCGAGGGCTTCCTCTTCCCGGCCACCTACGACTTCGACCGGAAGACCACGTCGAAGCAGCTCGTCCAGCGCCAGCTCGAAGCCTTCCGCAAGAACTGGGCCAGGGTCGACCTCGCCGACGCCAGGCGCAAGAACCTGACGCCGTACGACGTCCTGATCATCGCCTCCATGGTCGAGAAGGAGACGCTCGCGCCGGACGAGCGCCCGAAGGTCGCAGCCGTGATCTACAACCGGCTGAAGGCCGGCATGCCGCTCGGGATCGACGCCACGATCCGCTACGGCCTCGACGTCCCTGCGACCAGGTCTCTCCGCAAATCGCAGCTCGAGACCGACCATCCGTACAACTCACGCACGCGGACGGGCCTGACGCCGACGCCGATCGCCAACCCGGGGCTCGCGTCGATGCAGGCCGCGGCGCATCCGGCGCAAGTGGACTACCTCTTCTTCGTGCGCAAGCCGGACAAGGTGCACCACTTCTTTACCGCGAGCGAGAGCGAGTTCTACGCGTACCTCGCGGCAAACGGCTACGGCACGGAATGATCTCCGGCGCGACGCGCCTGGTCGGCCTCGTCGGCCATCCGGTCGCCGGCTCGCTCTCGCCGCGCATCCAGAACGCCGCCTTCGCGGCCTGCGGCCTCGACTGGGCCTACGTTCCCCTCGACGTGGGACCCGAGCGCCTGGCCGAGGCGGTGCGGGGGCTGGCCGCGCTCGGGTTCGCCGGCGCCAACGTGACCGCGCCGCACAAGCTGGCCGTCGCCGCCCTCTGCGAGACCGACGCCCCGTCCGTGAACACCCTCGTGATCGAAGCGGAGCGCATCGCGGGCTGGACGACCGATACGGCGATCCTCGCCGGCACGCAGGCGGAGCGCCCCGTGGTGATCGGCGACGGCGGCTCCGCGCGCGCGTTCCTCGAGGCGCTCCCGGGTGCCCGCGCTTTCTCGCGACGCGGCGAGTGGCCGGCGGACGCGCGCGGAGCCGACGTCGTCGTCAACGCGACATCGGTCCGCGACGAGGTCGTCGTCGAGCTCGCGCCGGGGCAGACGCTCGTCGATCTCCCGTATCCGGAGACGGCGACCGCGGCGGCCGCCAGGCGGGCCGGAGCGCACGTGGTCGGAGGGCTCGAGGTGCTCGTCGCGCAGGGCGCTGCTTCCTTCGAGCTCTGGACCGGCCTGCCGGCGCCGGTCGAGGTGATGCGGGCGGCGGTCCGGTGAGCATGGAGAGAGGCCCGCCGGGGCGGGCCTCTCTCGGTCCGTCAGACCGCGTTACGGCCTAGCAGTTGTGCCGGACCACGATCCGGCCCTTCCGCAGCTCGCTCGAGGCGGCCGTGTAGCCGTTCGAGAGGGTGATCGAGAAGGCGTCCCTCCCGTCTTCGAGCTCCACGATGAAGGTCACCTGCTCGGTGCCCACCGTGCCGGAGCCCTTGATCGTGACGTGGTCGCCGGTGATCACGAAGCTCGTGATCGACGTCGACGTGAAGTGCAGCCCGCCGTCCGTGTAGGTGATCGTCCCCTCGGGGGCGGGAGCGCCCGTCTTGTACCGAGCCTGCAGGTCGAACCTGGCGCCGTTCGAGCGCAGGACGCCGTTGCCCAGCGCCTCGCCGCAGGTGTTGCCGTCCGGCGGCGGGGGCGGCGCGCAGTCCGGGTCGGCGGCGTCGATCAGCCCGTCGCCGTCGTCGTCGATCCCGTTGTCGCAGTCCTCGTTCGTGACCGTGGCCTCCGCCGTGATGGAGATCACGGCCAGGAAGAGGTTGTCGTTGTCGGACGGGTTGGAGCTCACGATCTCGGCGCTCGCCGCGCCCTGCGCGAGGAACGGCTCGAGGTTGTAGAGCTCGTCGTCGAGGCCGCCGAACGACGAGTTCGGGTCGGCCGGGTTGTCGTTCAGGTCGCCGACGCCGCCGACGGTGATGAGGCCGCCGTTGTTGCCTTGACCGTCGTCGTAGTTGCCGGCGCAGCTCGTCAGCCGCTGGCTGTTCACGTCGATGATCGAGAACTGGCCGCCGCCGCACGCGTGCGTTCCGGGTCCGGAGCCGCCCTGGTAGGAGAAGCCGCTGCCGAGCGACATCGTCGCGGCGAAGCCCGGCACCGTCTTGTCGAGCGGCGCGGAGAACACGAACGTCGCCGTGTCCCCGGTCGTCGACGCGCTGCCGTCGAGCACGGCGACCGTGTTCTCGGGCAGCAGCGGGTTGGAGTAGACGACGACGAGAGCCACGCCGTCCAGCGTGGACGGATCGTTGCCGATCACGAACGGCGTGATGCCGCTGCCGCCGCCGACCTTCGTCGCCACCTGCGTGGTCACGTCCGCCCGCGTCGTACTCAGCTGACAGCATCCCGAGACCGGGCCCGAGATCTGCGTCGTCTCGACCATCGTGCCGTCGAAGTCGATCGTGCGGGCCGCCAGATCGGGGGCCGGGTCGAAGAAGTACGTGCCGTACAAGAACGCCTTCTGCACCGTGGAGCCTGGCGGCACCTCGGCGTCGACCGTCCCTCCGGTCGTGTTCTGGCCGAGCCCGTCGGCCGAGTAGGCGCCGTTGCCGTTGAACGTGTAGCTGAGGGTCAAGCTGGCGCCCGCCGCGGCAGCGAAGACCAGCATCGCCGCAGCCACGACCGCCGTCAGGACCGTACCCCTAAGGACTCTCCCCTTCACGTGGTTCCTCCCTCTTCGTCGCAGTCAGGACATATTCCCTCCATAGACGGGGGCAATTCAAGGTTTCTTCCCCAGGTTCACGCTCCGGTCGGCACGCCGATCCGGTTGAGGCCGCGCCCCGTTTAGGCTTCGCGCGTGACCCTCGGACTCGTGACCGCGGGGGAGTCGCACGGGCCCGCGCTCGTCGCGATCGTGACCGGCCTGCCCGCCGGGCTGGTGCTCGACCGCGCCGCGATCGAGGACGACCTCCGCCGCCGGCAGCAGGGCTACGGCCGCAGTCCTCGCCAGCAGATCGAGACGGACGAGGTGGAGGTGCTGGCGGGTCTCC
Organism: Gaiellaceae bacterium; assembly: GCA_050697975.1. GTDB lineage: Bacteria > Actinomycetota > Thermoleophilia > Gaiellales > Gaiellaceae > JBOHAW01. Next base: position 158 of record JBOHAW010000340.1, on the reverse strand, counting down.
GCCACGGCCGGACGCTGGGCACGCCGCTCGCTCTCGTCGTGCGGAATCGCGACCACGTGAACTGGGCCTTCGGAATGAGCCCGTGGCCGCCCGAGGGAGAGCCCACAGGCAAGGGCGCGAAGCCGGTGACGCTGCCGCGCCCGGGCCATGCCGACCTC
>JBOHAW010000339.1:0-5705 GCA_050697975.1 Gaiellaceae bacterium | reverse complement strand
CCGCTGCGGGGGCTGCGCGCGCTGGCTCGCCGGGCGGGCGACCCCGGCGGCGCTTTCCGGCTCGCCTAAAGCAGTCCGCGCGGCCTGCCGATGTCAGGCACGCCGTTATGGATCTCAATGCCCTGCTCAAAGACGCCGTCGAACGCGGCGCGACCGACGTTCACCTGAAGGTCGACCAGCCGCCGATGGCGCGGCGCGACGGCGCCGTCGGTCCGCTCGAGAGCTGGCCGGCGCTGCGCGAGCACGACCTCGAGGCGGTGCTGAACCGCATCTGCGACCGGGTGCCTGCGAAGCTGGCGTCGTTTCACGAGACCGGCGACCTCGACATCGCCTACGCGAGCGAGGACCTGCCGCGCTTCCGCGTGAACGCCTTCCGCCAGCGCGGATCGATCTCGTTCGCCTTCCGCGTCATCCCGCGCAAGGTGCCGACGTTCGAGCAGCTCCAGCTGCCGCCCGGCGTGCGCAAGCTCGCCGAGGAGCATCGCGGCCTCATCCTTGTCACCGGCGCCACGGGCTCGGGCAAGACGACCACGCTCGCGGCCATGATCGACCACATCAACCGCACACGCCGGCAGCACATCGTCACGATCGAGGACCCGATCGAGATCCTCCATCCCGACCACGGCTGCATCGTCAACCAGCGCGAGATCGGGCTCGACACCGAGTCGTTCGGCCAGGCGCTGCGCCGCGCGCTCCGCCAGGACCCGGACGTGATCCTGATCGGCGAGCTCCGCGATGCCGAGACCGCCCAGACCGCGCTTCAGGCGGCGGAGTCCGGCCATCTCGTCCTCTCGACGATGCACACGGTCGACGCGGCCGAGACGCTCGGCCGCATGGTCGAGTTCTTCCCGGGAATCAAGCAGCCGCAGATCCGCTCGATTATGGCCGCCGTGCTGCGCGGCGTGGTCAGCCAGCGCCTGCTCCCGAAGGTCGAGGGCGGACGCGTGGCCGCGGTCGAGGTGATGATCAACAGCGCCCGCATCGCCGAGCTGATCCGCGAGAACAAGACCGACGAGATCCCCGAGGCGATCGCCGAGGGCGCCTTCTTCGACATGCAGACTTTCACGAAGGCTCTGATCGACCAGGTGCTCGCCGGCACGGTCGACCACGAGGTGGCGGCGGACGCGGCCACGAGCCGCCACGACTTCCTCGTCTCGCTCGAGTACTCGCTCAAGAAGCGCGCGGCCGGCCTGCCCGACAACGCGCGCGACCAGCCGTATCCCAAGGAAGAGCCCGAGGAAGAGGCGCTTCCCGAGCTCCGCATCATCCGCCCCGCCGAGGCATGAAGCGGCTCGTCGCGATCGCGGCGGTCGCGCTTGCGGCGCTGGCCGGTACGGCCCGCGCCGACGACTTCGCGGTCGTGTCCGCCGCGGCAACTCCGCTCGTGCTGCCGAGCGCCGAGGTTCCGAACGCCTCCTCGTCGCTCGTGCTCCCGCCGGAGTGGATGCAGCGTGCAGGCGCAGTTCGGGAGCTGTCCTACGCGGAGCTGCAGGCGCTGTGGAGCCGCGCCGGGGCCGCGTACGGGATCCCGTGGCAGGTCCTGGCCGCGATCAACAAGATCGAGTCGAACTTCGGACGCAACATGGGCCCGAGCTCGGCCGGGGCGGTGGGCTGGATGCAGTTCATGCCCGACACGTGGCTGCGCTGGGGGATGGATGCGAACGGCGACGGACTGGCCGATCCCTGGACCGCCGAGGACGGGGTCTACTCCGCCGCGCGTTATCTCGCGGCCGCAGGCGGGCGGCACGATGTCCCCCGCGCGATCTTCGCCTACAACCACGCCGACTGGTACGTGCGCGACGTGCTCGAGCTGGCCGGGCTCTACGGAGCTGCGGGCGCCGACGTCACCTTCTCGCTCGACCGGCTTGAGCTCGGGCTCGACCAGGCCGAGGAGGAAGTCGTCTCCGCGACTGCGGAGCTCGTCGACGCCGCGCGGGCTGCCGGGAGGCTCGGACGCTCGGAAGCGCACATGCGTGAGCGGGCGAGCGAGGCAGAGCTGCTCTCCGACAGCCTCGCCCTGCAGAAGCGGGCCGGCCTGATCGGCGTTCGCCGCGCTGCGGCTGAAGCGCTGGTCGAGGAGCTGAGCGCAGGACTCGAGCAGGCGGAGCACGCGCTCGAGGCTGCTCGCGAGAGTGCACGAGCGCCCTCCTTCGCCGGCGGCGCGAGCCTGATCGCCTCGCCGAGCTACGCCGGCGAGTACGTGTTTCCCGTCGGCGGTGGGCCCTCCGCGGTCTCCGTCTCGCGCCACCATCACGACTATCCGGCGGCCGACATCGCCGCTCCGGCCGGAGCACCGGTCTATGCACTCGCCGACGCCATCGTCGTGAGCGCGTGGCACCTGCCGGAGGCGCGCTGCGGCATCGGCGCGACGATCGAGACGGCCGACGGGCAGACCTGGACGTACTGCCACCTCGCCTATCTCGACTCCGCGGTTCGGGATGGGATGCTCCTCTCCGCCGGCGCGAGCATCGGGCTCGTCGGCTCCACCGGGCACTCGACAGGGCCCCACCTGCACCTGCAGCTCCAGCCGGCCGCCTCGTACCCGCAGGAGCAGGCCTGGTTCGCGGCCTTCGCCGGCACCGCGTTCACCTGGCAGGACGCGACCACGCCGCCGGCCGCCGCGCACGACGTCTTCGCCGTCGTCCCGGAAGCGTCGGAGACGGCCGGGGACGGCGTCGTGCTCTTCACCCGCTAGGGGGTCAACCCCGAGGTCCCTGCTGCCGATGCGACGAGCATGGTCGCACGGCTTGCGGTCCTGCCGCGCATCGTCATCATTGCGATCGTCTGCGTTCTCGCCACGGCGACCGCGACGGTTACCTTCGCCGCGTCACAGCGCTCGTCGGCCCCTGCCCCGGTTCACGCGGCCGCCCCTGCCGAGCCCGCGGTGCTCGTCGTCCCCGACGTGCGTCGTCAGGCCTACGTCTTTGCGAAGGGCACGCTCGAAGACGGCGGTTTCGCGTGGCGCGTCGCCGGGCCCGTGGGCGGATACGCGGCGAACCTCGTCGCCTCGCAGACGCCTGCGGCGGGCACGAGACTGGTCGACACCGGAGCTCCGCTCGTGACGCTTGGGCTGAGCCGCAATCCGGCCTATCGCGAGACGGGCGAGCCCGACAACGCCTCTTCGTACGCCGGCACGGCAGTTCGCCTCGCCGACGCCGCCGAGGCAGCGATCCCGGCTGCGCCCGCCCCGGTGGCGAAGCCGAAGCCGGCCGCGAAGCCGAAGCCCGCGGCGAAGCCCAAGCCTGTCACGAAGTCGAAGCCCGCCGCGAAGCGTCCGCCCGCTTTCCTGCTCCCCGGTGCGCCGAAAGAGCCGCACGACGAGATTCCGCTGACGCGACGAGCGAAGCTGCTCGGAGCCTGGCTCGGGAGCCACCCGCACCCGACGCGCACGAATCTCGATCACTGGTCGTACCAGCACGCCTGGATCGTCACGGGCGCGAAGTTCGGCTGGTGGCACGGCGCCGAGGCGCTCCGCGTCCTGATCGCCGTCGACCGCAAGGTCGAAGCGCGCTGGGGCGTCGGCTCCGGCAGCCGGCGCGCGGCCGAGCGGGCGCTCGCCCAGGTTCAGGCCAGGGCCGCCCGGTGAGGCGCGTGACCGCCGACGGCGGCTACAGCGTGATCGAGCTTCTGACGACGATGGCGATTCTCTCGATCGTCCTGGGGACGTTGACCTCGCTGTTCGTCTCGGGCACGAAGGCCGAGCTGGACATGAACGACCGCTTCAGGGCGCAGCAGAACGCCGCGCTCGCGCTCACGAAGATCCGCCGGGAGGTGCACTGCGCCAGCGTCGCGACGACGACCGGCACCGCGGTCACGCTCACGCTCCCGAGCTACTGCAAGACCGGGCAGGGCTCCATCACCTGGTGCACCGTGTCGGTTGCGACCTCGCGCTTCGCGCTCTACCGCAAAGCAGGCACGACGTGCGACGCGACCGGGGTGAAGTGGTCCGACTACCTGACGAGCGGGAGCGCCTTTACGTACATCCCACAGTCGACGACCAGCCTCGCCAAGCTCGGCGTCGTCTTTCCCGTCGACGCCGACGCGACGGACACGTTCGGCGTCTACCGGCTCGAGGACTCGCTCGTGCTGCGGAACAGCCTGAGGGCGGCGCCGTGACGCGGCGACTGCTCAGTCGGCTCCGGAGCGAGCGCGGGCTCGCGCTGGTCTTGACCCTCAGCGTCATGACCGTCCTCTCGCTCTCGGCGACCGGCGTCGTCTACTACACGAGCACGAACACGCGCTCGTCGACGAACGACCGCGCGCGCCAGATCGCCTTCTCGCTCGCCGAGGCCGGGATCAACAACTCGATGGCCGTGCTGTCGCTGCCGACGAACGACGCGCTCGACCAGACGACGCTGCCGAGGTGTACGACGACCGGCGGGGTGGCGACGTCGTGGGCGAGCCGGAACACCAGCACGTACGAGGGTGGCACCGTGTACTGGTGCGGGGACCTCGCACTCGGCGAGGCGGCCTGGTACCTGACGTCCATCGGAGTCGTGCGCAACCCGACCGGTGGCACCGACGTCACGCGCACGTTGACCGCGTACGTGCCCGTGCAGCCGGTCGTGAGCCAGAACAACAACACGCCCGCCTGGAACTACATCTTCGCGACCGCGACCGGCAACACGTGCGATATGACGCTGAATGAGAACGTGACGATGGAGTCGGCGCTCTTCGTCGAGGGCAATCTCTGCCTGAACAACAACACGCACGTGAAGATCGGGCCGCTCATCGTCAAGCGGCGGCTCTCGGTCGGCAACACGAACTCGGACGTGGGCACGTCGGGCGCCCGCATCAAGGTGTCGGTGGGCGGCTACGACACCGGCGCCGGGGTCAAGCACTGCCAGCAGGGCGGGAACCACTGGCACGACGACGCCGGCGACGCGCATCCGTTCTGCGGCGACGCCGACAAGGTCTACAGCGTGCTCTCCGACGGCACGACGGTCGGCGTCAATCCCACTCCTGACTCCACCATCGCCAAACCGGCTTCCAACTTCGCGCTCTGGTACGCCGACGCAAAACCGGGCCCGTCGACTGCGTGCACGAGTCAGAGCGGGACTCCGCCGACCTTCGAGTCCACCGGCAGCACCACGTGGAACAACAGCGTCGCTGCGGCGTTCAATCTCACCCCCGCCGCGAGCTACACCTGCCGCGTGGGGCCGGCGTACTGTCCGTCGTGCACGCCGGCGACGAACCCGATCGGGGAGCTGTCCTGGGACGCTGCGACGAAGACGCTCAGCGTCCGCGGCGTCGTCTTCATCGACGGCAGCGCCTACAGCAACAACGGCGCCGTGAACCAGTACAACGGCCGCGGGACGCTCTATCTGGCGGGCACGTTCCTGCTCGACAACAACTCGAAGCTCTGCGGGGGCATCGTCGGCTCGAACTGCGACTACTCGACCTGGAACCCGAACACCGAGCTGTTCACGATCGTCGCCGGTGGGAACGGCCAGCAGGGCATTGGCGCCGGCTACAGCGTCCTCCTCGACAACAGCGCGCAGTGGCAGGGCGCGATCTACGCCGAGCAGGGGATCTCGCTCCAGAACAACGCCCAGTCCGACGGGCCGCTGATCGGTTCCACGATCTCGGTCAGTCAGAACTTCACCGCCGACGACTTCGGAACGCTCGTGACCGTGCCGCCGGGCATGCCCGGCAACGACCAGGTCTTCGCCCAGCCGAACGCGCCGAAGAACTTCTCCGGCTAG
>JBOHAW010000338.1:0-2157 GCA_050697975.1 Gaiellaceae bacterium | reverse complement strand
CCGCGGGCCCGAAGGGCGATCCAGGGCCGGCGCTCGCCTCGGTCGAAGCGCTGGCGGGCATCGCCTGCACGACGCACGCCGGAACCGCCGGGACGGTGACGGTCGGCCCGTCGAGCGACGACGTGATCACGCTGCGCTGTCAGAGCTCGGCGCCACCGCCACCGCCGCCGCCGCCACCGCCCGCCGGCTCCCCGGTCGTGAACGAGGTGGACTACGACCAGGTGGGGGCCGACGCAGGCGGATTCGTGGAGCTCTACAACGGCTCGGCCGCCGCCGCCTCGCTCGACGGGCTCGCGCTCGTCTTCGTGAACGGCGGCGACGGGCTCGAGTACGACCGCGAGATCCTCTCGGGCACGCTGGCCGCCGGCGGCTACCTCGTCGTCCCGGCCGAGCTCCAGAACGGCGCCCCGGACGGCGTGGCGCTGCTCGACACGCAGACCGGCACGCTCGTCGACGCCCTGTCGTACGAGGGGGCGATCAGGGCAGCGCAGATCGGCGGTGTGACCTACGACCTGGTCGAGGGGACCGCGCTCGACGCCTCGGTGGCCGACTCGAACACCGTCACGGGCTCGCTCATCCGCAGCCCGGACGGCACGGATTCGAACAACGCCGCCTCGGACTGGGCGTTCACGACCATGCCGACGCCGGGCGGCGCGAACGTGCTCGCGCCCTGACCGGCGGTGAGGCGCCGCCCGCCCGCCCTCCCCGGCGGGCGGCGCCTCGCACGCTCAGTACGAGATCTTTCTGCGCCCGCGCGCGGCCCTCCGGCGCTGCTTGGTCTCCTCGGCCTGGAGGCGGGCGTCCTGGCGGATCTCGAGCGCCCGTAGCTCGCGCTGGAACTTGCTGTAGCTCTGCCACCGTCCCGCCTCGAGCGTGCCCCCGGCGAGGGCGGCCCGCACCGCGCAGCCGGGTTCGCGCTCGTGCGCGCAATCGCTGAAGCGGCACTCCGCCGCCAGCCGCTCGACGTCCTCGAAGGTGGCGCCCACGCCCTCGCCGGCGTCCCAGAGCTGCAGCTCGCGCAGGCCCGGCGTATCGAGCATCAGCCCGCCGCCTGGCAGCGGGACGAGCTCGCGGTGCGAGGTCGTGTGCCGGCCTTTGCCGTCGCGCCGCACGGCGCCCGTCGCCAGCACCTGACGGCCGCACAGCCGGTTGACGAGCGTCGACTTGCCCACCCCGGAGGGACCAAGGAGGGCGATCGTGCGGCCCGTCAGGAGATAGGGGGCGAGCGCGTCGACGCCCGCGCCGGTGATGCCGCTCACCGTGTGGACACGGACGCCGTAGGCGATGCTCTCGACCGCGGGCACGTCCGACGACGCTGTCTCGAACAGGTCGACCTTCGTGAGCACGATCACGGGCTCGGCGCCGCTCTCCCAGGCCGTGGCCAGGTAGCGCTCGAGCCGGCGGAGGTTCAGGTCCGGGCCGAGCGAGCTGACGAGGAAGACGGTGTCGACGTTTGCCGCCAGCACCTGCTCCTGCGTCAGGTCGGAGGGCCCAGCGGCCACGTTCCGCGAGAACTTCGTGCGGCGGGGCAGGACGGCCTGGATCGTCGCCCGGCCGCCGGAGGGCCGCGCGGCCACCCAGTCGCCGACCGCCGGCAGGAGGCCGACACGCCAGTCGATCTCGTGGCGCAGCCGGCCTGAGACGTCCGCCGCCAGCTCGCCGTCCTCCGAGAGGAGGACGTAGGCGCCGCGATGCTGCGCGCCGACGCGAGCGGGGATGAGTCCCTGGGTTGTGTACGGCTCGAACGCGTCTGCGAAGAACGGGTCCCAGCCGAGCTCTGCGAGCGTCAAAGCGTGTCTCCTGAGTCGGGAAAGGACGGGGCTCAGGAGGCCGTGCAGCGTGCTGCCTAGACCGGGAGCCCCAAGGGGCGGAGGAAGGCCAGCGCAGTCATATGTCAGCCCCTCCTCTCCGTCGCAGACAGGCGGCGCAAGGTGCGCCTCGCCCCGTCAGAGTAGAGAAGGCGGTCGGGGAGGTCAAATGGCGCAACTCGACAATCGGCACGTCGTGGTCACGGGTGGCGGGATCGACATCCGAGGCGATGGCTGCCGTGCCGCGCCGCCGGATGAGCGAGCCGGAGGACATCGCGGGCACCGTTGCGTGGCTCCTCTCTCCCGACGCCCGCGGCGTCACTGGCCAGGCGATCGACCAGAACGGCGG
>JBOHAW010000337.1:0-3445 GCA_050697975.1 Gaiellaceae bacterium | reverse complement strand
CTCCGGCGGGGAACCGGAGATCGAACCGATCCGCGACATCGTGGCTCGTGCTCTCGACGCGGCCGCCGCGGCGGGCGTCGTGCCGGTCGTCGCTGCCGGAAACGACTACAACGACCTCGGCGCGGGCTCCGTGTCCTCGCCTGCGAACGCGGCGCGAGCAATCGCGGTCGGGGCAGTGGACATCGACGGGTCGAACCGTACGCACGCCGAGTTCTCGTCCGTCGGCCCCACGACCATCTCGCACCGCCTCAAGCCGGACGTCGCCGCACCAGGCGTCGACGTGCTCTCCTCGATCCCCGGAGGCGGCTGGGCGGAGTTCTCCGGCACGAGCATGGCGTCGCCGCACGTCGCCGGCGTGGCCGCGCTGTGCATCGCCACGGCCGGTTGCACCGGGACGCCGGCACAGGTGATCTCGAAGCTGCGAGCCGACGCCCAGTCGTACAACCAGGCCAACGCCGGGTACGGGTTCGCGGGCGATCCGCGCACGCCGGCAGGCGGCCGGTACTACGGCTACCTGACCCGGGCGTCGTCCTGAATCGAGAGGCGGGAGGCTCTCAGTGGCCTCCCGCCTCCGCCAGCACGGCGTCGCTGAGCCGCGGCCAGGCCTTCTTCGCCCAGTCGCCGAACGCGAGGTCGGTGAGGCACGCGCAGGCGAGCCCGGCATTCGGGTCGACCCAGAGGAACGTCCCCGTCCGGCCGAAGTGGCCGAACGTGCGGTCCGAGTTTCGCGAGCCCGTCCAGTGCGGCCACTTGCCGTCGCGCAGCTCGAGGCCGAGGCCCCAGTCGTTCGGCTCCATGCGTCCGAAGCCGGGGAGGACCCCCGCCAGGCCGGGGAAGACGACGGCGGTCGCCTCGGCGAGCGTCTCCGGCGCGACGAGCGTCGGCGCCAGCAGCTCGGCGCCGACCGCGAGCACGTCGCCCAGCGTCCCGCGCAGACCCGACGCCGGCGATCCGACGAGCTCGGCCGAGAGCCCGAGCGGCCGCAGGACCGCCTCGGCGAGGTAGTCCGCGAAGGGCATTTCCGCCCGCTCGGCGACGAGGTCCGCGAGCGCCTCGAAGCCCGAGTTCGAGTAGATCCGGCGCCGGCCGGGAGCCGACACCGGCTGCCTGTCGTCGGGCGGCAGGCCAGACGCGTGGGCGAGCAGGTGGCGCACGGTCGAGCCCGGCGGGCCCGCCTCCTCGTCGAGATCGACGGAGCCTTCCTCGATCGCGACCAGGGTCGCGAGCGCCGTCACGGGCTTCGTCACCGAGGCCCAGGGCAGAGCGACGTCGGCGGCCCCGTGGACGCCGAGCACGCTGCTGCGCCCGACCACGCCCGCGGCCTTCGTGGGCGCCGGCCAGGCCTCGATCTGACGGAGCGCCTCCACGGCGGGCGATACTAGCCAGCGACCGTCCTTGAGCCCCACGCATTGATTGCCCGGCAGCGAATCGGGAAGATCACGCCATGAAGCAGATCTATCCCGCCTCGATCACCGGCAAGTCGTTCGCGGCGGGCGGCAGCGTCCTCGACCACAAGTTCGGCGCCAGCGATCCGTACACGCTCGGCGTCGAGGAGGAGTACATGCTCCTCGACGCCGAGACGTTCGACCTCGTCCAGCACATCGACACCGTGCTCGCGGCCATGACCGGACACGAGCTCGAGCCGCGGATCACGACCGAGCTGATGCAGTCCGTGATCGAGATCGCAACCCCGGTCTGCCGCACGGCGAGCGACGTCAGCGCCGAGCTGCGCAAGCTGCGCGGCTACGTCGGCCAGATCGCGCGCGAGAAGAGCCTCCGGGTCGGATCGGCCGGCACGCACCCCTTCAGCCTGTTCGAGCGCCAGCGGATCACCGCGAAGGACCGGTACCGCAACCTCGTCGACCAGATGCAGTACGTCGCGCGGCGCGAGCTGATCTTCGGCATGCACATCCACGTCGCGATCGACGACCCCGACAAGGCGATCCAGGTCGTGAACGGCCTGCTCGCACACCTCGGCCCCCTGCTCGCGCTCTCGGCGAGCTCGCCCTTCTGGCGCGGCGAGCCGACCGGCCTCTCCTCGAGCCGGCAAATGGTGTTCGCGGCCTTCCCGCGCTCCGGGCCGCCGCCGCGTTTCCGCGACTACCGCGACTACGCCGAGGTCGTCGGCCAGCTCGAGAAGACCGGGTGCATCGCCGACTACACGCACATCTGGTGGGACATCCGCCTGCACCCCAAGTGGGGCACGGTCGAGGTCCGGATCTGCGACGCGGTCACGCGCGTGGAGGATGCCGTCGCACTCACCGCGTACTGCCAGGGGCTCGTGAAGCTCTACTGCGAGCGCTACGAGGCGGGTGAGGAGATTCCGTCCTACCACCGCATCCTCACGACGGAGAACAAGTGGCTCGCCGCCCGCTACGGGCTCGAGGCGCCGATCATGGATCTGGCCACCGGCCGGCGAAATCGCATTCCCGTCGCGACGATGATTCGCCGGACGCTGAAGGAGATCGAGCCGCACGCGCGCGAGCTCGGCTCCGACCGCGAGCTCGAGGGCATCCGCGAGATCCTCAGGCGCGGCAACGGCTCGGACCGCCAGCTGCGGATCTTCAACGCGAACCGCGACATCGTCGAGGTCGTGCGCGAGATCGCGGATGCGACCGAGGTCGCGGCCGTCGCCGCCTGACCGATCCCGCCTCGCGCGTGCCCGAATCGGACACGGCCGGGGTCTGACCCCGCTCTACGCCGCCAGCGCCCTCCCCGTCGCGGCGTCGAAGGCGAGCATCCGCCCGTCGGCGCGGAGGACGTGGACCCGCCGGTAGCCCTTGCCGTAGCCGAAGCCGACGACCGCTCCGCCCGTGAGGTACGGGCCTCGCACACGCCCGTAGGCCGCGTCGTACGCCCACAGGTCACGGCCGCCGCTGAAGTACAGGGTGCGCCCGTTCTGCGAGATCGTCCCGCTGAGGACGCTGCGGGTCGCCGGGCCGCCCGAGCGAGCGAATCTCGCGACTCGGATCACGCGCCGCGTGCGCAGGTCGATCTCGGCCAGCACCCCCAGGGACGTGTTCGCCGCGTAGAGCATGCGCCCGTCGGGCGAGAGCGTGAGGGTGTAGCGCTTGAGGGCCCCGACGGAGCCGGCCGAGGGCAGGTCGATGCAGCGCGGCGAGCTGCGATCGAGGTCGAGGGCGTGCACGAACGCCGTGTTGCGCTGGGTGTTCAGGTACAGCGTCAGCAGCCAGCGGCCGTCGGGCGAGCCGATGCCGCTCCATGCGAGGCCCGCCATTACTCGGTCCTCGCCCTTGGCGCGCAGAGGGTTCGCCACCAGGCGCTCGCGGGAGAGGTCGTAGAGGCGGACGAGGTAGCGTGGCGATCCGGACGAGCGCAGGTGCTCGACCAGGAACAGGCGCTTGCCGTCGGCGGAGATCGTCTCCACCTCGAAGTCGCCGAGGAGCGAGAGCCGGTGCGCGATCGTCCCGGTGCGTCCGTGGAC